>DASWMB010000229.1:0-2624 GCA_036399955.1 Allosphingosinicella sp.
TCGCCGGCGGCCGTTTCACGCTGGACGGCGTCGACCACCAGGTCCCGGTCAACAACGGGCCGAACTCGCTCCACGGCGGCAGCGAGGGCTTCGACAAGGTGCTCTGGGACATCGTCGAGATCGCTGGCGGCGACACGCCGACCGTCAGGCTGCGCTACGTCTCGCCGGACGGGGACCAGGGCTATCCGGGCACGCTCGAGGTCAGCGCCGTCTACAGCCTCGACGAGGAGAACACGCTCCTCATCGATTATCTGGCGACGACCGACAGGCCGACGCTCTGCAATCTCACCAACCACAGCTACTGGAACCTCGCCGGCGAAGGATCGGACGAGGGTGCGATGGGGCATCTCCTCACGATCCCGGCCGAGCATTACCTGCCGACCGACGAGGGCTCGATCCCGACCGGCGAGTTCCGCCCCGTCGCGGGGACGCCGTTCGACTTCCGCACGCCGACGCCGATCGCCGCGCGCGTCCGCGACGCGTCTGACCCGCAGATCCGGATCGGCAAGGGCTACGATCATAATTGGGTGGTCGCGCGGGAAGTCGCCTCCGAGCCGCGCCTGCTCGCCCGGGTCGAGCATCCAGGGTCCGGCCGCGTGCTCGAAGTGCTGTCGAACCAGCCGGGGATCCAATTCTATTCGGGCAACTTCCTCGACGGCTCGCTCGAAGGGAAGGCAGGGCGCCTCTACCGCCAGGGCGATTCGGTCGTGCTCGAGCCGCAGATGTTCCCGGATACGCCAAACCAGCCGGACTTCGGCTCCGTCCGGCTCGATCCGGGCGAGACCTACCGCAACCTGATCCTGTTCCGCTTCTCGACGTGCTGATCGCTCAGGCGCCGTCGCCGCTCCGCTCCGCCTCGGCGATCAGCACCATCACGTCGGCGATGATCGCCGCCATCGCGCTCTCAGCGGCCCGGCGGTCGCGCATTTCGATCGCGTCGAGCACCTCCTTGTGGGCGGGAAGGCTGGCGGTGCGGCCCTTGAAGCGGTTGGTGAAGCGGATCGAGGTCCTGAGCGCCGTCGTCACCAAATCCCGGAACTGCATGTAGAAGGGGTTCGCCGAGGCATTGAGGATCGCGATGTGGAAGGCGATGTCGGCATCGAGCGGATCCTCGCCGCCGCCCGCTTCCGCCGCTTCCATCCGCCGGTAGCCGCTCCTCACCGCCTCGATCGCGGCTCGATCCGCCGCCTCGGCCGCGAGCGCCGCCGCCGCCGGCTCGATCGCGATCCTGAGCTCGCTGAACTGGCGCAGCAGCCGCAGCGAGAATTTGCGCTCGAGGATCCAGCGCAGCACGTCGGGATCGAACAGGTTCCAGGAGGTGGAGGGCTGGACGGAGGTGCCCTTGCGAGGCCGCGCGGTGAGCAGGCCCTTCGCCGACAGCATCTTCATCGCCTCGCGGGTCACCGAGCGGCTGACGTCGTGGGTCCTGGCGAGCTCCGCCTCGGTCGGGAACGGGCGGAATTCATATTCGCCGGTGACGATGTCGCGGCCGACCGCGTCGAGCATGGCGTAGGTGAGGTTGCGCCCCGCGCCCGCCGCTCTGTCATCCCCGTTCGACATGCCCGCTCATCCTACGTGGCCCGCGCGGCGGCGGCAACGGCACCCGCCATCGAGATTGCCCGCACGGCCATTCGATGCGATGGAGCGCCGATGCCGCCGCCGGAACCGCTCCGCCCGACCTTCGCCGCCCACCGCGGGGCCGCTGCCGCGCGATGAAGGGCATCATTCTCGCCGGCGGCAACGGCAGCCGGCTCCATCCCGCGACGCTCGCCGTGTCGAAGCAGCTCCTGCCGGTGTTCGACAAGCCGATGATCTATTATCCGCTCGGCGTGCTGATGATGGCCGGCGTCAGGGACATCCTCATCATCACGACGCCGGCGGACCTGCCGCGGTTCGAAGCGCTGCTCGGCGATGGCGCCGAGCTCGGCATCCGCCTCCGCTATGCCGCGCAGGAGCGGCCGCGCGGCCTCGCCGACGCGTTCCTGATCGGACGCGACTTCGTCGGCAAGGACCCGGTCGCGCTCATCCTCGGCGACAACATCTTCTACGGAGCGGGCCTTCCCGACCTCTGCCGGCACGCCGCGGCGCAGGAGGAGGGCGCGACGATCTTTGCCTACATGGTGGACGACGCGCGCCAATATGGCGTCGTCGACTTCGATCACGCGACCGGCGCCCCGCTCTCGATCGAGGAGAAGCCCGCAGAGCCGCGCTCGAGCTGGGCCGTGACCGGCCTTTATTTCTACGACAATGAAGTCCTCGACATCGCCGCCGCCGTCGCGCCTTCGCCGCGCGGCGAGATCGAGATCACCGACATCAACCGGGCCTATCTGGAGCGCGGGCAGCTGCGCCTGATCCGGCTCGGGCGCGGCTATGCCTGGCTGGATACGGGAACGCCCGAGAGCCTGCTCGAAGCCTCCTCCTTCGTCCGCACCATCGAGCATCGCCAGGGCCTGAAGAACAGCTGCCTGGAGGAAATAGGCCTGGAAAGCGGCTGGCTGACGCCGGACCAGCTGTTCGCCCGCGCCGATCGGCTGGGCAAGACGCAATATGCCGATTATCTCCGCCGCCGCGCGCGGGAGATCGGCGATGCTTGACCTGCGCCCGCTCGACCTGGACGGCCTGGT
>DASWMB010000230.1:0-5043 GCA_036399955.1 Allosphingosinicella sp.
CGGTTGAAGGAGGAAAGGAGCCCAGACACGTGAGCAACCCGCCCCCCTCGACCCCGCACAGCGACATATCGGGCGTCCACCGCGACGAGAAGGTGAACGTCGACAGCGCCAACGACGCCGGCCAGGACAGCGGCGATCTCCAGCGCGCCCGCGAAGAAGACGTCGCCCGCCCCGAATATCACAACGATCAGCCCGCCCGCGAGGATCGAAGCAAGTAACGTCTTCCCTGTCCACGCACCGGATCGGGGAGGCGCTTCAACGTTCCGCCTTGTCCACCACCGCGACGCCGACCGAATAGCGTCCGGTCTCGAGATCCCGCTCCAGCGTGGAGCGGAGCTGGCGGGAGAGGCCGGTGATGATCCGCTCAAAGCGGTCGGTCAGCGTCTGCTCGCACGCCACGCTGCCGCGCAGGCTGTCGGATTCCACCGCCAGCAAGGCCGTGCCGGGCGCCTCGTCGACGCCGTTCAGGGTGATCGTCACCATCGAAGCGCCGCAGAACATCGCATATTCGACCATCTCGGTGATCAGAAAGGCCACCGATACTGCTACGTCCTGCGTCACGTAATAAGGTTCGAGATCGAGGCGGATGACGATGCGCTCGGCCGAAGCGGGCGCGGTCGCGCGCAGGTTCGCGGTCAGCTCCGACACCAGGGGCTTGAGGCCCACGCCGCGATTTTCCTCGAGCTCGGCATAATGGTTGCGGTGGACGACGGCGAGCGCGTCCACCCGCCGCTGGATCGAGGCATAAGCGGCGGCGACGTCCTCGCTCTTCGAGCCGCGGGCGTGGAGATTGAGGAGCGACGCGACGACCTGGAGGTTGTTCTTCACCCGGTGGTGAACCTCGCGCACCAGCCGCGTCTGCCGCTCGACCGCCGCTTCGAGCTCGGATTCATGCCGCGCGACGGTGCGCGTGACGTCGTCGAACGACTGGCCGAGGTCGGCAATCTCGCGGGCCGGCGATCGCAGGCTCGGGAGGTCCAGGTTGCGGTCGCCCGGGCGGTAGGAGGCGACGGCGCGCTGCATCTTGACGAGCGGACGGAGCAGCAGCCGGTCCACGATCCACCAGCCGATCAGGGCCGCGGCGATCAGCATAAGGATCGGCAGCAGGATCATCAGCAACTCCGCTGCCGTGATCGGAGTGGTGGCCGCGCGCAGATGGAGTACGAGCCCGCCCGTGAGCGGCTCGGTGAGCGTCAGCTCCTGCTGGAAGCGGCCGGCCTGGCCGCTGCGGTGGAGCGGCATCCGGTGCTCCCCCTGGACGAGCAGGATCTCGAATGCCGTCGCGGCGCTGCGGGGCCTCACGAGCCGCGCGAGATCCTCCCGCGCGAACTCGCCCGCCCCTTCGAGCATTCCGCGCTCGTCGACGAGGACGAAGCGGAGCGTCTGGCCGTCGGGGCTGATCTCGACCCGCGAAGCGCGCGGCGAGGCGGCATCGGCCGGCGCCGCATAGCCGGGCGACGCGCAGAGGGGGCGGCCTTCCGCGCCGAAGATTGCGTAGCGCACGGGTGCGTGCTGGAACGGCGCCAGGCGCTCGATCGTCCGCCGGCAAAGCTCGGAGCTCGGGGGGGCATAAGCGAGGGCCGGCGCCGCGGCGCGGATGACGACGGCGCTGCGCACCACCGCGACGTTCAGCCGCTGCGCGCTCGCCTCTAGCATGGCGCGCATCTCGACCTCGTCGCGCGACCAGTTCTCGCGGGCGCTGTAGACCGAGGCGAGCACCGCCACGATGCCGAGCGGCAGCAGGCCGGCCGCCAGGATCAGCAGCATCTTGAGTCCAGTTGACAGGCCGCCAAGCCTGCCGCCGATCCAGCCTCTGTCGTCGGTCACGCCGGTCTGAACGTCTCCGCGCGCGGTCCTATCCGAGCTTGCCGAGCAAATCGAGCATTTCGGGCGGGATGCTCTCGTCGAGGGTGCGCTGATAAGCCGACCGCAGCGCCTGGCCGACCTCGGGAGCGGGGTGGCGCTTCTTCTTCACCTGGATGGCCGAGGGATCGCAGTCAGTCTCGTCCAGCGGCTTGCGCCGGCGCTCGCCGTCTCGTTCGTCCGCAAAGCTCAACTGGCTACCCCTCACGCGGCACGCGCCGCGCCCGCTATACGTCCATCGATACGAGCTCTGTCAGACCAGCTCCAGCGCTGCCGTCCCCGCTGCACAGACCCCACCATTCGCGCGCCGAAATAATCGGCCGACGCGGGCATGGAAACAAAAAACTCGGCCAATGGTTCCATGCCCCGACGAGCAGCGTCCGGGGCCTTTCCCCAGGGCGCTCGGCGCCGTTTCGGGGGAGCCGGACGGGGTTGCATTAAGGGGGGCAGCCAACCCATAGACGCCCCGAAGAACATAGGAGTCGCATCGATCATGTCGCTTGGCCAGGAACTCGCGCCGCACCTTCCCTTCCTCCGCCGCTACGCCCGGGCGCTGATGGGGAGCCAGGCGCATGGCGACGCCTTCGTGCGCGCGACGCTCGAGGCGATCGTCGCCTCGCCGGGCGACTTCCCGCGCGACGTCGATCCGCGGCTCGGCCTCTACCGGACATTCCATGCGATCTGGTCGTCGGCGAACATCGAGGAAGATCCCCACGACGGCGAAGGCGGCGAGCCCGAGACGATCGCCAAGGCGCGGCTCGCGCGGATCACGCCGCTCTCGCGGCAGGCGCTTCTGCTCACCGCGATGGAAGGCTTCACCGCCGAGGACGCGGGCTATCTGATCGGCGCCGGCCCGGAGGAGGTCGAGGCGCTCGTCTCCGAAGCCCTGGCCGAGATCGAGCGCCAGACCCGGGCCGAGGTCCTGATCATCGAGGACGAGCCGATCATCGCCATGGATATCGAGACGATCGTGCGCGATCTCGGCCACACGGTGACCGGCGTCGCCGTCACCCGCGACGAGGCGGTGGCGCAGGCGATGGCGCGCCGGCCCGGCCTGGTCCTCGCCGACATCCAGCTCGCCGACGACAGCTCGGGAATCGACGCGGTCAAGGACATCCTCGCCGAGTTCCAGGTGCCGGTGATCTTCATCACCGCGTTCCCGGAGCGGCTGCTCACCGGCGAACGGCCGGAGCCGACCTTCCTCATCACCAAGCCCTTCCAGCGCTCGACGGTGAAGGCGGCGATCGCCCAGGCCCTGTTCTTCGACACCACCACGATTCCGGCCGCCGCCTGAGGAACCCGGTGCAGAAGCGGGCGTTGCTCGCCTGGAACGAATGGAACTCGCGAGGGGCGATCAGCGCATGCAAGACGGGCCGGACCATATCACGACGACCGAAGCGCGGGCGGGCACGACGCCCAAGATGACGCGCTACGTGCTCGGCTGGGGCCTCTTCCTCGTCATTGTCGCGTTCGTGCTGGTCTATTTTTTCGCCCGCTGATCGCCTACATCCAGGAGCAACGGCGCCGACGGGCGCCTCAACACGCATGACCATCTTCTTGTTTGAGTACAGATCGGGGACCTGATGGCGGGCGAGCAGCCGGCGGACGTCGAGGAAGCGGAGGGGAGAGCGGTCGTCGCCGCCGAGCCCGTGCCGCTTCCGGACAACGAGTTCAAGGACCAGCTCGCGCAGGTCATCCCGCATCTGCGCGCCTTCGGCCGCTCCCTTTCGGGCAGCCGTGATCTCGCCGACGACCTCGTCCAGGAGACTCTGCTCAAGGCCTGGGCGGCGCGCAAGCGCTTCCAGGCGGGCACGAATATGCGGGCCTGGACATTCATCATCTTGCGAAACCTGTTCCTCAGCCAGATGCGCCGCGCCCGCTTCAAGGGCGACTGGGACGAGATCACCGCATCGAAGCTGCTCGCCGCGCCGGCGAGCCAGGACCGCCATGTCGAGCTTTCCGACATGCAGCGCGCCCTCCTCCACCTGCCGCAGCCGCAGCGCGAGGCGCTGATCCTCGTCGGTGCTGGCGGCTTCGCCTATGAGGAAGCGGCCGAGATCTGCGGCTGCGCAGTCGGCACGATCAAGAGCCGGGTCGCCCGCGGGCGTGTGGCGCTCGAGAACCTGCTCGCGGAGGGCAAGCTCCCCTCGCGCCGCGAGCATGAAACCGATCCCAACCGCAGTGCGCTGCAATCCATCATGAGCGAGGTCGACGACCTCTCCAAGGACCGGGATCCCCGCAACGGCGGTTTCGACGAGGATTGAGCTTTTCCCATCCCAGAACCGGAGACAAAGTGACGGTCGGTTCAGGGCGTCGCCCGTGGAGGCCGGGCTGGCCTGCATGAAGCTGGAAGGCGCCGCCGTCAGTCGAGGCGGGCGAGCAGGTCCTCGAACATCTTGAGCGAACGCACCTCGCCGTCCATCTGGAACGCCTGGCGAAGGGCGTTCCCGACGCCGGCGTGAACGGTGGGCGGGGCCACCTTCACGAAGCGTCTGGACGGAGCATTGGTCATCGCTTCCCGTTTCGAGTTGAGTGTATCCACATGCCGATAAACGTATGTTGGCCTGTGGGGTTGCAATGATTGCGCCCCTAGAACGGAACCGGCGCGGCCTGTGGTATGAATGGAACACAAAGTAAATCGGGGGTTAACGAGGCGCTGGACCGCGCCCGCGCCTGCTCCCCCTTCCTCCGCCAGCAGATCCTGGCGCAGCCGGCGGTCGCCGCCGCGCTCGCCGCCGGATCGGTGGTCGAGGCCCTCGCCGCGGCCCGCCTGCAGGCGGGAACCGTTGACAATATAATGAGCGCGGTGCGGCGCGAGCGGAGCGGCATTGCGCTTGCCCTCGGCATCGGCGACCTCGCGGGCGCGCTTTCGCTCGAAGAGGTGGTGGAGACGCTCTCCGCCATCGCGGACGCGGCGCTCGACCGGGCGGTGGCCGCCGCGATCGCGGAGCGGACGCCAGGCGAAGAGGCTCGCGGATTCGCCGTGATCGCGCTCGGCAAGCTCGGGAGCCGCGAGCTCAATTACTCGTCCGACGTCGACGTCCTCTTCCTGTTCGATCCGGCCCGCCTGCCGCTCCGGCCGCGCGAGGATGCGGGCGAAGCGGCAGTGCGGATCGGCAAGCGCGTGGTCGAGATCCTCCAGAAGCGCACCGATGAGGGCTATGCCTTCCGCGTCGACCT
>DASWMB010000231.1:0-13541 GCA_036399955.1 Allosphingosinicella sp.
TCGGATCGAAGCGGCTTCGCCTCGACCTGCGTCCCTTCGAGGATCCCGGCCTCGATCGCCAATGACGGGATGAAGGTCACACCGAGGCCGTTGTCGACCATCTGGACGAGGGTGTGGAGCGAGGTGCCCATCATCGCCGCATGCGCGCGCAGGTCCGGCCGGTTGCACGCCGACAGTGCATGGTCCTTGAGGCAATGGCCGTCCTCGAGGAGGAGCATGCGGCTCTCGTCGATCGCCGCCACGTCGACGACGGCGCCGCCCGGCGCCTCGCCGCGCGGGAAGGCCACGAACAAAGCGTCGTCGAACAGCGCCACCGAATCGATCTCGCCGCAGCCATAAGGGAGCGCGAGCAGTACGCAGTCGAGCTGGCCGCGGTGCAGCGCCTCGCACGCCGCCTGGCTCGGCTCCTCGCGCAGATAGAGCTTCAGGTTCGGCCATTCGCGGCGGAGGCGCGGCAGCATGGCGGGAAGCAGGAAGGGCGCGATCGTCGGGATGACGCCCATCCTCAGCTCGCCGTGGAGCGGCTGGCCTTCCGCCCGCGCCATCTCCGCAAGCTCGTCCGCCTCGCGCAGGACGCGCACCGCCTTGTCGGCGATCCGCTCGCCCAGCGCCGTGAAGCGGACGACGCGGCGGGTGCGCTCGACCAAGGTCGCGCCGAGCAGCGCCTCGAGCTCCCGCAGGCCCGCCGACAGGGTCGATTGCGTGACGTAGCAGGCGTCCGCCGCGCGCCCGAAATGCCCCTGCTGACGGAGCGCCACCAGATATTGGAGCTGCCTGATCGTGGGCGGGTGCTGGGCCATCTGTGATCGACTTTAGCAATCAGTCAGATCGCGATAACTCACTTGAACGATCAATGCCACCTTCCTAGATGCTGCACCGCACAAGAGATTCACCGCAAAGCAAGAACAGGAGACCATGCGGCAATGCTGACCGTTGGCGACAAGCTTCCCGAACTCACCCTTCCCGTCCAGCAGGGCGTCGAGGCGCTGCCCGCGGGCGAGACGATCGACCTCGGCCGGACCGACGGCAAGTGGAAGGTCCTCTTCTTCTGGCCGAAGGACTTCACCTTCGTGTGCCCGACCGAGATCGTCGGCTATGGCGAGATCAAGGGCGACTTCGAGGACCGCGACGCGGTCCTGATCGGCGCCTCGACCGACACCACCCACGTCCACTTCGCTTGGCGCAAGTCTGACGAGCGCCTGGCGCAGGCCGACTTCCCCTGGATCGCCGACACCAAGAAGGAGCTCGCGTCCGCGCTCGGCATCCTCGATCGCAACGAGGGCGTCGCCTTCCGCGCGACCTTCATCGTCGATCCGGACAACGTCATTCAGCACGTGACGGTGAACGGCCTCAATGTCGGCCGCAATCCGGCCGAAGCGCTGCGCGTGCTCGACGCGCTGCAGACCGACGAGCTTTGCCCCTGCAACTGGGAGCCGGGCCAGGAGGTCCTCCGCCCGGCGGCCTGACGGCACTGCATCTTTCCAGGGGCGCGGGGAGCGATTCCCGCGCCCCATTTCTTTTTGGAGAATATCATGTCCCTCAAGGACTTCGCCGACACCCTTCCCGACTATGCGAAGGACCTCCGGCTCAACCTCGGCTCGATGCTCGGCGACCAGATTCTCGGCGACCAGCGCAAATACGGGCTGCTCCTCGCCTGCGCCCACGGCACCGGCTACCGCCCGATCGTCGCCGCCGCTGAAGCCGAGGTGGAGGGCAAGCTCAGCGCCGAAGCAGCGAACGCTGCGCGCGCGGCCGCTGCCGTGATGGCGATGAACAACGTCTATTACCGCTTCGTCCACCTCGCCTCGAACCCGGAATACGGCAAGCTGCCGGCGCGCCTCAGGATGAACGTCATCGCCAATCCGGGCATCGAGAAGGACGATTTCGAGCTGTTCAGCCTCGCCGTCTCGGCCATGAACGGCTGCGGCATGTGCATCGACAGCCATGAGCGCGTCCTCCAGCAGCACGGCGTCAAGACCGAGACCATCCAGGCCGCCGCCCGCATCGCCGCCGTCGTCAAGGCGGTCGCCACCGTCCACGCCGCGCTCTAGCGCGCCTCTTTGCTCCGCTTCCCTTTCGGCATAGGCTCCGGCTGACAGCTGAGAGGGAGGCGGCAATGAGTCGGCATCTCATGAAGGCACTGGTCCTCGCCCTCGCATGTGCGGGCGCAGCGCCTGCCACGGGGCAGCAGGACGGCAATGAGGCCGCCGCCGCGCGCGCCGCGCTCGAACGCTTCACCAGCCCCTCCCTCACCCGCTTCACGAGCGAGGAGGAGTTCGCCGCCTATGTCGAGGCGCTCGAGGACCATCCGGATTACTCGGAGGGACAGCCCCGCCGCCGCATCCAGTTCGCACAGGCCGAGGCGCAGCCGGACGTGCAGCAGGACGTGCCGGGGGAGGAGTCGCCCTGCCCTCCCGACCATCCGGGCTGCGCGCGGGAGTTTCAAAGCATCGTCGTCACCGGCTCGTCGGTCACGCCCAGCAACCCCTCGATCACCAACAACCAGATGCGCAACGTCGACGAAGGCGACATCGTCAAGCAGATCGGCAATCACCTCCTCGTTCTCTCCGACGGCCGCATCTTCGTCGTCGATACGCGCCCCAATGGCCGCCGCGGCCTCGCCCTTTCCGACCGCGTCGACGTCTATCGCGACCCGGAATCCGACACCTGGTACGACGAGATGCTCGTCTTCGGCGATCGCGTCCTCATCACCGGCTATTCCTATGACGACGCCGCGAGCGAGCTCTCGGTGTTCCGCCTCAGCCCGGAGGGACGGCTGGCGCGCGAGGGCGTGTTCCACATCTCGTCCAACGATTATTACGACAGCAACAATTATGCGACGCGGCTGATCGGCGACCGGCTGGTCATCTACACGCCGATCGAGATCGGCGACCTCGACGAGGCGGACGACGGCCGCGGCTTCGACTTTCCGGTGGTGCGCCGCTGGCTTCCCCGGGAGGAGCGCGAGGAGGCCGAGCGCCGCGGCACGCGCCTGTTCGACGCCCGCGGCATCTTCCGGCCGGTGCGGACCGAGCGAAACCCGACGATCCACACCGTATCCGTCTGCCCCCTCGGCCAGGTCGGCTCGGGCGGCGAGCTCGAATGCCGCTCGACCGCGGTCCTGGGCCCCGCCCACGCAGAATGGTATGTGACCGGGGACGAGGTCTTCCTCTGGACTGCGCGCTGGCCGGGCTGGGACGAGAACCTGCAGGAATGCGCGGCCGACGCGGAGCCGACGCTGGCGGAGACCGCCCGCGCCACCGTCTTCCGCGTGCCCCATTCCGGCGAGGCGCCGACCGTCGCCGGCGCGCGCGGCCTCACCTTCGATCAGTTCTCGCTGCAGTCGAACGACGGGCGCCTGCGCGCCCTTCTCGATCGCCGCGCGGCAGCGTGCCAGCGGCCGTATACGGCATCCGTCCAGCCGGTGTATTTCGATGCGCCGCTCACCGCCTTTGCGCCGCGTCTCGCCGAGCTGCCCGACACCAGTTACACGCCGGTGCCGAGCCCCGGGACGCGGTGGATCGCCAACCGCTTCACCGAGGATCATCTCGTCTATGGCGGCCTCAGCCGCTATCGGAGCGGCATCCCCGAGATCGATTGGTCGGACTATGCCGACAATCCCGAGCGGCTTGCCGAGATGCGGCGCACCGTCGCGATCCCGCCCGCTTATGCGCTGCCCGCGGACCGGCCCGGCGAAGTGAGGCGGCTCGACATCGGCCACTCCGTGATCCGCGCCGAGCGCGCGGGCGACAATATCGTGCTCACCGGTTATCGCGACCGCAGCGGCCTCTGGCTGTCGTTGATCGACCTCGACGGGCGCCCCCGCGTCGGATCCTCGATCGCGCTCGAGGGGCGGTTCGAGAGCGAGGGTCGCAGCCACGCCTTCAACAGCCTCGTCGAGCCGAGCGGCAGCGGCGTCATCGGCCTGCCGACCAGCCCGAAACGGCAGGACAGCAACCGTTTCTGGTGGCGCAGCCGCGCCTCGGACGTCAATTTCCTCTCGCTCGACCGCAACGGCCTGCTCGCCGATCTCGGCCGCCTCGACAGCAGCGTCACCTACGACCGCCGCGAGGATGAGGATGGTCTCGCGAACTACGATTGCGAGGTCTCCTGCATCGACTGGTACGGCAATTCGCGGCCGATCTTCACCGACGGGCGCGTCTTCGCGCTGAGCGGGGTCGAGCTGATCGAAGGCCGGCTGGCCGAGGACCGGATCTTCGAGGTGCGCCGCTTCGACTATGCCCGGGCGCGCACCCGGGTGGCGGCCCGGTAAGGACCCCGGCCGGACGCGTCCCGCTTCGGGATAGGCGTCCGCGCGGCCTCACAGCGCCCTTAGCGGCGGCGGCCGTCCGTGCTAGTCGCGCGGGCACGATGCCGAAGCTCCTCGCCCTCGCCTTCTGCCTCGTCCTCGCGGCCTGCGCCCGCGCGCCCGCGGCGCCCGCGGAGATCGCGCGCGAGGTGGCGCCCGTCGCGGCGCAAGGCGATGGCGACATCGCGGCCTTCTACGCGGCACGGCAGGGGCGCGCACTCTGGACGGATAGCGGCGCGGCCGAGCGCCTGCTCGCCGCCCTCGCCCGCTCGGCGAGCGACGGCTTCGATCCCGGCCGCTACCGGGTCCGCGAGATCGCGGCGGCTCTCGAAGCGGGCGACGCCCAGTCGCTGGCACGGGCCGACCTGATGCTCTCCGAAGCCTATGTCGCCTATGCCCGAGACCTGCGCAGGACCGCCGCGGCAGTGCGCCCGATCCATGCCGAAGAGGGGCTGGAGCCGGTCCTTCCGGCGCCGAGGGAGCTGCTCGAGGCCGCCGCGGCGGCGCCCTACCGTGCGACACATGCCGACAACATCCGACATCTGAATGCAATCTACGACAACCTCCGCGACGGCCTCGAAGACTATCGGCGGACCTGGTCGCGGCTACCGCAGGAGCGGCTCGATCCGGCGGCGCCGGCCGATGCGCTGCGCCGCCGGCTCGGCCTCGGCGCGGGCGACCCCGTCGAGCCGGCGCTCCGCCGCTTCCAGCGGGTCCACGGCCTTGCCGAAACCGGCGCCGCCGATGCCGCGACGCTCGCGGCTTTGAACCTCGGCGCCGCCCATTACGAGCGCCTGATCCGCCTCAACATGGAGCGCGCCCGCACCCTCCCCGCCTCCGGCCGATTCGTCCTGGTCGACACGGCGGCGGCGCGGCTGTGGATGTTCGAGGCTCGGCGTGCCGCGGGCCACATGCGCGCGATCGTCGGCAAGCCGGGCATGGAGACGCCCGCGCTCGCCGCCCGCATCCGTTTCGCGGTGCTCAATCCCTATTGGAACGTCCCCGTCGACCTCGCGCGCGAGCGGGCGAAGCGGGTGCTGCGCGAAGGCACCGGCCTCCTCGCCCGCGAGCGGCTGCAGATCCTCTCCCAGTTCAGCGCCGCCGACCGGGTGCTGAGCCCGTCGAGCGTCAACTGGCGCCGCGTCGCTTCCGGGCGCGAGCCGCTGCGCCTGCGCCAGCTGCCGGGCGGCGCAAATGTGATGGGCGCGGTCAAGTTCATGATGCCGAACGACCGCGACATCTACCTCCACGATTTCCCCGACAAATCGCTGTTCGCCGCCGCCGACCGCCGGCTGAGCTCGGGCTGCGTGCGCCTCGAGGACGCGCAGCGCCTCGCCCGCTGGCTCTTCGCCGGCCCCGCGCCGCAGCCCCGCGGCCCCGCCCCGGAGCAGCGCCGCGACCTGCCCGAGCCGGTGCCGGTCTACATCCTGCATCTCACCGCGGTCCCGGACAATGGCCGCATCGCCTTCCAGCCGGACCGCTACGGCCGCGACGCCGCCGCCCTCATTGCGCTCGCGCGGAAGCGGGAAGACGCGGCTGCGGCAGGCTGAGCTCGGTCGCCGCGACGGGGCGGCCGGAGAAGAAGGCAACCAGCAAGGACGGCATTTCGGGATGCGCCTCGAAGAGGTCGTGGCCGCCGTTGCGGACGACGATCCGCCGCAGGTTCGTGAGCCCCGCGGTCGCCGCCGCCTGCTCCTCGAGCGGCGTCCTGACGTCGAGGTCGCCGCCGATGAGCAGCACGGGATGTGCGGAGCGAATCTCGCGGCGGAAGCGCTCGCCGAGATCGAGGCCGCGCTCGGCACCGGAAAGGTGCGGCATCGGGAAGTTGACCGCCGTCCCGAGCAGCGAGCCGCGCGCCTGGCGGCGGACCAGCGTGAGCCGCCGGCGCGAGATGCCGGACGCGAGGTCCATCAGCTCCGGCATGCCGCTCATCGTCAGCGGGCGGGCGAAGAAATAGTCCCAGATCAGCGGCGCCACCGGCGCCGTCTGCCCGGCGTCGAGCGCAGCATAGGCGGCGGCGAGCTGCGGGATGCCGTCCGGATTCTTGGGCACGATTCCGGCCATCATCCTCAGCGGGAACGAGTCGGCGCGAAAGCTCAGCCGAGTGCCGTCCCGGGCGGTGAATGCAAAGGTCTGCGGCTCGCGGTCGAAGCGCGCATGCACGCGGCGCATCAGCGCTGTGAGCGGCGCCCCGGCCGCGGCGTCGATCCGCGCAAAGGCGGCATCGACATGGGCGGGCAGCTTCACCGTCTGGCCCATCCCTTCCGCCGAGGCGAGGGCGACACGGCCGATCGAGCGCGGGTGCCGCCGCATCGCCGCCATGGCGAGATGGGTGCCGTAGGAAATCCCCCACAGGTCGATCCGCGGCACGCCGAGCGCGCGGCGCATGTCCTCGAGATCGTCCGCGTTCTGCTCCGTGTCGTAGCCTCCGATCGCCACGCCGGCTCCGCGCCAGCGGGCGATGCAGTGGCGCAGCGTCTCGCTATAATAGGCGCCGAGCGACGCCTCGCTCAGAACCTGCGCCGGATCGAGCCGCCGCTGGGCCGTGCACGGCGGGATATGGTTGGAGAGGCCGACGCCGCGCTGATCGAGCGCGATCACGTCCGCCACCTGGCGCAGCGCCATGAAGACCGGCTGGCGCGGGCCGCGGGCCGCGGCGACGCCCGAGCCGCCCGGGCCGCCTGCGAGATAGACGATCGGCGCGCCGGGATTGGGGTTGGTCGAGCGGAAGCGGACGAAGCCGATCTCGATCCGGCGGGACCGCGGGTCGCGGCGGTCCTCCGGGACGGTGAAGCGGCCGCGCTCGGCGGGAAGATCGGTGCCGTCGGCGAGGCGGAAGGCATAGGGCTCCAGCCTGAGCTGGGCGGGCTGCGCCGCGGCGGTGCCGGCCGCGGCGACGATGAGTGCCGCAGCGGCTGCGGCGCGAAGTTTCAGTGTGACGAGCATGGCTTCCTCCCGGTGAGCCTGCCTCGTCCCGCGCCGCGGCGGCGGCGTCGAACGGCTCTCGGCCAACGACGGCGGCCTTCGGTGAACGACAAAGACAGGCGGCAAGCCGCCGCTTATGCTGCCGCCGTGAGATCGATCCTCGCCTTGCTCGCATTCCTCTTCCTCGCCGCGGCCGCACCGCCGCGGGTCGCGATCGGCCCGATCATGGAGTGCGCCGGCCGCTCCTGCGCGCCGATCGACCTGATGGCCCTCGACCTGCAGGGCCGCGAGGCGACGCTCGCCCGCACGGTCACCGTACGGCCCGACGCGCTGCCGCTCGATCGGCCGCTGATGGTCCGGATCGTGGCGATGGCGAGCGCCGAGGTGCGGTGGAACGGGACGGTCATCGGCCGCAACGGCATTCCCGGCCCGAGCCCGGCCGGCGAGACGCCGGGCCGCTTCGTCGCCAGCTTCATCGTTCCCGCGCACCTCGTCCGCGCCGGCTCGCACCGGGTCGAGATCCGGCTGTCGGCGCATCATCTCTGGCTGCCGGTCCGGCGCGCGGTCCACTCCATCGAGGTCGGCCCCTATGAGAGCGAGGAGCTGCCCGGCCTCGCCGATTATCTCCCCGCTCTCCTTGCGCTGGGCGCGCTGCTCGCCGGCTTCATCTATTTCGCGACGTCCTTCGCCAGCGATCGGGCCCGCCCGGCGCTGCTGCTGACGCTGGCCGCCGGCGCGGCGATCGTGCAGCTCCTCGCCGAAGTGAGCCGCGCCTTCGTCGCCTACACCTATCCCTGGCACCTTGCGCGGGTGAGCCTTGTCGCGCTCGCCGCAGCCGCAGCGGCGGTCCTGCTCACTGCTTATGCCGCGCGGCGGTTCACGCCGGAGTGGCAGCGCAGCGTCACCGCGGGCACCGCCGGCGCGGCGGCGGCGAGCCTTGCGCTGCTTCCCTGGTACGACATCAAGGCGATGAGCGCGATCTTCGCGGGCCTCATCGCCTGCGGCCTCTGCGCGGTCCGCGGAAGGCGGCGCCCGCACGCCCGCACCGCGCTCGCATTCGCCGCGGCGGGCGTCGCGCTGCTGGCGTGGCAGCTCACCGATTTCCTGGACCGCGCCTGGTTCCTGCTGCTCGCAATCCTGTTCGTCGCACTGGTCTCCGAGCAGGTGCAGAACCTGCGCCGTGCCCGCTCGGAGCGCGACGCCGAGACGCTTCGCGCCGCAGGGCTCAGCGAGCGGCTGGCGCGCGCGGAACGCGAGGGCGAGCCGATCCTCGCGCTCAAGGACGGCAGCCGCACCCGCCGCGTCGCCGAGGGCGACGTCGTCTACATCCGTGCCGCCGACGATTATTGCGAGGCGGTGCTCGGCGACGGCCGCGCGCTGCTGGTGACGATGACGCTGTCGCGCCTCCTCGAGACGCTGCCGCCGCGCTTCCTGCGCGTCCACAAGAGCTATGCCGTCAACCGCACCCATGTCGCCGCGCTCGCGCCCAAGGCGGGCGGCGGCCGGGTGCTGAGCATGAGCGGCGGCGGCCACGTGCCCGTCGGGCGCAGCTACGCCGCCGCAGTTGCCCGGGCCCTCGGAACACGCCCGTCGGGCTGAGTCGTTACAGGCGCGATGCCCACCTTCGTGCCCCCGATGCTGCCGACGCTGGTCGATGCGCCGCCCGAAGGCGAGGAGTGGCTGCACGAGCTGAAATATGACGGCTTCCGGACGCAGATCGCGATCGGCGCCGGCGGCGAAGCGCGAGCGTTCACCCGGGCCGGGCACGACTGGACGGACCGCTACCGGCCGCTGGTCGCGGCGGCGGCGGCGCTCGGCGCGGACGAGGCGCTGGTCGACGGCGAGGTGATCGTCCAGGACGAGCAGGGCCGCTCCGACTTCGGCGCACTCCAGGCCGCGATCGCGCGCACCCCCGAGCGGCTCGTGTTCATGGCCTTCGATCTGATCCGGCTCGACGGACGCGATCTGAGGGCGGCGCCGGTCGAGGAGCGGCGGGCGCGGCTCCAGGCGCTGATCGGCGCCAACGACCCCGCCTTCCCGATCCAGTTCAGCGCCCATGTCGACGGCGGCGGCGGCGATTTCTTCCATGCGGTCGACGCGATGGGGCTGGAGGGGATCGTCTCCAAGCGGAAGGGCAGTCGCTACCGCAGCGGCCATGCAAGAAGCTGGCTCAAGGCGAAGACCTTCGGCGAGGGAGAATTCGTCGTCGTCGCGGTCGAGCGCGGCGACAAGGCGCCGGTTGCGATCCTCGCCCGCGAGGGGGAGGCGGGGCTGGAGCTTGCCGGCCCCGCCATGGTGACGCTGGCCGATCCGGAGCGCGAGCGTTTCTGGAGCACGATCGAGACGCTGAAGACCGACCGGCCGGCGGTGGAGATGGAGAAGCGCAGGCAAGGCAGCTTCGTCGAGCCGCGGCTGCGCGTGCGGGCCCGGCACCTGCGCGGCGAGGAGACGCTGCGCCATGCCACCGTGCTCGCGATCGTCGAGGCGCGGGACGCCGCCGCCGCTTCGCCCAGGCCGATCCCAGGCACGACGCGCCCGGGCGGCGAGCCGAGCTACAAGAAGCCGAAGCTTCCCGAGAAGGCGGCGCTCGTCGCTTACTACCGCACCGTCGCGCCGCTGCTTCTGGAGCACGCCGCGCGGCGGCCGCTCAACCTGTTCCGCTGCACGGCCGGCCACTGCTTCTTCCAGAGGAACCGCAACCATCCCGCCTCGGGCGATGCGTTCGGCGCGGCGATCCGCTTCCTGCCCATCGCGCAGAAGAACGGCCGCACCGAGGATTATCTGTGGGTCGACGACGAGGCAGGGGTCGAGGCCTGCGCCGAGGCCGACGCGGTCGAGTTCCATGGCTGGGGCTCGCTGGTCGGCGACATCGAGAAGCCGGACCGGATCGCCTTCGACCTCGATCCGGGCGAGGGACTCGGCTTCGGCGCGGTGAAGGACGCGGCGCTGACTCTGCGGCGCGTCCTCGACGAGATCGGCCTCGAGAGCTTCCCGCTCCTCTCCGGCGGCAAGGGCGTCCACGTCGTCGTCCCGCTGATACCGGAGGCCGAGTGGGACGCGGTCCGCGAGTTCGCCCGGCGCATCTGCGCGGCGCTCGCCGGCGCCGATCCCGATCGCTTCACCGTGGCGCTTCCCAAGGCCGAGCGGAAGGGGCGCATCTTCCTCGATTTCCTGCGCAACCAGCGCACGGCCACCGCGGTTCTCCCCTTCTCGCTGCGCGCGCGCCCCGGCGCACCGGTCGCCGCGCCGGTCGGCTGGGACGAGCTTCCAGACCTTCCCCGCGCTTCGCGCTTCACCATCGCCGACGCGAACACCCTCCTCCGCCGCGCGAGGAGCCGCGCGCTCAGGCGCTGGGGCAAGGCGCGGCAGCGGCTTCCCAAGACGGTCTGAGCCCTTGGTTTGGCCGCGGATTCGGCTTAGCCTGATCGCCTGAGGCAGGAGACGCGTTCATGGCGGCACGTCCGGTTTTCAACCCATCGCTGCTGCTCGCGGCAATCGCACTGCTGACCGCACCGGCAACGGCCGCAGCGCCAGAGCATCGGACGCAGGCGCAGCGCGTTGCGGCCGAGTGGGTGCAGGACGAGCTGAGACCCTTTTCAGGCGAGTCCGAGTTCCGCCGCTACATGCGCGACTTGAACCGCGCGGACCCCCAACGGCGCTACCGTCTGTGGCGCAGTGGCGAAGGCGAGGCCATCGTCGTCACCGGCTCGCGGATCGTACCTCGCAACGCCTCGATCACCAACGTGCAGGAGCCGGGCGTCGACGAGGGCGACGTCGTGAAACAGATCGGCCGCTTCCTGATCGTCCTCCAGGACGGCCGGCTGTTCTCGATCGACACACAAGCCGAGGGCGCCGGCCGCCTGGCGCTGGGCGACCGGATCAACGTCTACCGCCGCCTGCCGACGGCGGAGGAACGGGAGCGGGGTCAGGACTGGTATGACGAGCTGCTCGTCCGCGGCGATCGGATGGTCGTGACCGGCTATTCCTACTCCCGCCAGGTCTCGGAAATCGCCGTCTTCCGACTGCGCGACGACGGGCGGTTCGAGCGCGAAGGCCATTTCGAGATCAGCTCCGAGGATTATTTCTCTCGCCGCAACTATGCGACGCGGCTGATCGGCGATCATCTCCTCATCTACACGCCGTTCGAGCTCGGCAACGTCGACGCCGGCCCGGGCTTGCCGACCGTGAGGCGGGTCGAGGACCGCGGTCGCGTTCAAGCG
Source organism: Allosphingosinicella sp. (assembly GCA_036399955.1). GTDB lineage: Bacteria > Pseudomonadota > Alphaproteobacteria > Sphingomonadales > Sphingomonadaceae > Allosphingosinicella. The sequence goes on from DASWMB010000231.1 coordinate 11,455, forward strand.
AGGCCGCGGCCGCTGCTGGACTACCGCAATCTCTACGGCCCGCTGACGGCGACGCAGCACCCGACGGTGCACAGCGTCTCGATCTGCCCGCTGGGCGACGCGGCGGCAGGGCGGGACCTCTCCTGCCGCACGCGCGGTTTCATCGGGCCGAGTGCGCTCAGCTTCTACGTCTCGCCGACGCACGTCTATTTCTGGATCGGCCCGGACCGGGATTTTCGCGATGAGATGGCTTCCGACGAGTGCCCGGACGGGCACCGCGCGTCGATCGATGAGGCCGAGCGGGCGGCGGTCTACCGCATCCCCGTCGCCGCCGGCGATCCCGCGGCGGTTCGCGTCCGAGGAGAGCCGTTCGACCAGTTCTCGTTCGACGAGGAAGGAGGCGCGCTGCGCGCCTTCGTAAACTGGGAGTCGCGGCGATGCTACCAGCGCAACGACGAGGTCCAGGTCGCCTACGTCTCGGTCCCGCTGTCGCGCTTCTCGCGGTTCGTCGAGGAGGCTCCCGCCTCGGCTTATGTCGCGCTTCCGCCGGCGCGAGACAACGACCTCGCCAACCGGTTCACTCAGAGTCACCTCGCTTATGCGCCGATCGGCGAGCAGCGCTATGACCGAGACGAGGATGGGGAGCCCGATTACGAAACCGCACGCCCGGCAGCCTCGCAGCTGACCCTGGTGCCCCTCGCCCGGCCCACCGAACCGCGGCGGCTGAGCCTCGATCACAACGTCCGGAGGCTCGAAGTCCTTGGCGACCACTTTCTGGCGGCTGGCTCTTCCGCCTCCGATACGAATGCGGCTGCCCTGTCTCTCGTCGACGTCGCCGGCGAGCCTCGCCTCGGCTCGTCGCTGGTCCTGCCGCGCGTCTCAGGCGGGGAAGAGCGGAGTCATGCCTTCAACCTTTTGCTCCGCGGCGACGGCAGCGCCCTTTTCGGCCTGCCGACGATCACGGAACCGGCGGAAGGCTGGGCCGCCCCGGACGACGCCTGGTGGAGTCTGCCGTCCGATCTCAGCTTCTTCTCGGTCGACGGTGCCGGGCGGATGCAGCCGATCGGCGTCCTCGCCAGCACGATGCCGCGCCAGCTTGTCAAATCGTACCGCGAGGAGAACATGCTCGACGGGGAGCCCGATGAGGATAATGTGCCGGGCTATAGCTGCGAGGTCTCCTGCGTCGACTGGTACGGCAATTCGCGGCCGATCTTCACCGGCGGGCGCATCTTCGCGCTGAGCGCCACCGAGCTGATCGAGGGTCGCCTGGACGGCGGCCGCATCGTCGAGGTGCAGCGCCTCGATTTCGCACGCGCCCGCTCCCCCGGCCGCTAGCGCGGCCCGAGCAGCAGCCTGTCGAGCGACCAGCGGCCGCCGCCCGAAGCGGCGAAGTGGAGGCCGAGGAAGACCAGGACGATTGCCGGCCACCAGCCGCGGAAGTCCTCCGGCCAGTGCACCATCCAGACCGCCACGACGAAGTTGAAGGCGACGACGAGCCCCGCCCAGCGCGTGAGCAGCCCCAGGACGAGCAGTCCGCCGCAGACGAACTGCGCCCACACGGAAAGCGGCGCCATCAGCTCCGGCAGGATGAAGCGGTGGGCGGTTAGGAAGCCGACGAACTCCTCCATCCGCGCCGCGCTCGTCACGTTGTCGAGCGTCCCGTGGATCAGGAAGGCGCCGGTCAGGATCCGGAGCGCGGCGAGGCTGAGGTCGGACCAGCGGCCGAGAAAGGCCGGATCGATGATGTTCTTCACGCGGCGTCCCCCGATGCTGTGCCGCGCGAGCAAGCGCGACCGCAACGCGACCTGCGCCGGCTTTTCGTCGAACCGCCGACAATCTTCGGCGAACGGCAGGTGGCTCCCTTGCGGGAACCGCTCCGCGGCGCGGGCTGTTGCGGGTTGCGATGCCTCCTTTCCGTCTCGACAGGCTGAGCTGGAGCGACCTGCCGCTCGGCGAGGTCGTCTTACCGAAGGGCAGGATGTCGATCCGCAGCGGCTTCGGATCGGGTCTCGCGCGCCGTCCGGGCGATCCGCCGGAGACGGTCTGGGCGGTCTGCGACCGTGGCCCGAACATCAAGGTCAAGAGCGCGGTCGAGGACTGGGGCGTCG
>DASWMB010000232.1:0-11232 GCA_036399955.1 Allosphingosinicella sp.
AGATCGACGAGGTCGTGCTCGTCGGCGGCATGACCCGGATGCCCCGTGTGCGTGAAGTCGTGAAGGAGTTCTTCGGCAAGGAGCCGCACACCGGTGTCAACCCGGATGAAGTGGTCGCTATGGGCGCCGCGATCCAGGCCGGCGTCCTCCAGGGCGACGTCAAGGACGTCCTGCTGCTCGACGTCACTCCGCTGTCTCTCGGCATCGAGACGCTGGGCGGCGTCTTCACCCGGATGATCGACCGCAACACGACCATCCCGACCAAGAAGAGCCAGACCTTCTCGACCGCCGAGGACAATCAGAATGCGGTGACGATCCGCGTCTTCCAGGGCGAGCGCGAGATGGCGGCGGACAACAAGATCCTCGGCCAGTTCGATCTCGTCGGCATCCCGCCGGCGCCGCGCGGCGTGCCGCAGGTGGAGGTCACCTTCGACATCGACGCCAACGGCATCGTCCACGTCTCGGCCAAGGACAAGGGCACGGGCAAGGAGCAGCAGATCCGCATCCAGGCCTCGGGCGGCCTCGCCGATGCCGACATCGAGAAGATGGTCCGCGAAGCCGAGCAGTTCGCCGAGGAGGACAAGAAGCGGCGTGCCGCGGCCGAGGCGAAGAACAATGCCGAGAGCCTCATCCACACCACCGAGCGCCAGCTCCAGGAGCATGGCGACAAGGTCGACGCGTCACTGAAAGGCGAGATCGAGGCGGCGATCGCCGAGGCCCGCACCGCCGTCGAAGGCGGCGATCCCGAGGCGATGAACCAGAAGTCGCAGGCGCTCGCGCAGGTGGCGATGAAGCTCGGCCAGGCGATCTACGAGAAGGACCAGGCCGCCGGCGCTTCGGCGGGTGCCGACGAGGGCGCAGGCGCGTCGCAGGGCTCGGAAGCGGGCGGCGGCGAGGAGGTCGTCGATGCCGAATTCTCAGAGGTCGACGAAGAGCCGAAGGCGTAGGTCATGCAGTTCGTCATTCCCGCGAAAGCGGGAATCCATGAACACGGAGAAATCGGAACTCCCGATGCTTCGGGTTCATGGATCCCGGATCAAGTCCGGGATGACGGTTCGACGGGCACCCCATGAGCATGACCGACACCGATTATTACGAATTGCTCCAGGTCGAGCGCGGCGCCGACGACAAGGCGATCAAGTCCGCCTATCGCCGGCTCGCCATGGAATGCCATCCGGACCGCAACGGCGGCTGCCCGGACGCGACTGCGAAGTTCAAGGCGATCAGCGAGGCCTATGACTGCCTGAAGGACCCGCAGAAGCGCGCCGCCTACGACCGCTTCGGCCATGCCGCCTTCCGCCAGGGCGGCCTGGGCGGCGGCCCGAACGGCGCGGGCCAGGATTTCGGGTCCTTCTCCGACATCTTCGAGAACATCTTCGGCGAGTTCATGAACGGCGGCCCGAACGGCGACCGCCGCAACGTCATGCGCGGATCGGACCTGCGCTACGACCTCGAGATCAGTCTCGAGGACGCCTATTCGGGCCGGCAGGCGGAGCTCCAGGTCGACACCACCGTCCGCTGCGATCCCTGCTCGGGAACGGGCGCCAAGCCCGGCACCTCGGCCAGGGCCTGCAACATGTGCGGCGGCCGCGGCCAGGTGCGCGCGCGCCAGGGCTTCTTCGTCATCGAGCAGACCTGCCCTTCCTGCCGCGGCGCCGGACAGGTCATCGCCGACCCCTGCGACAGCTGCCGCGGCGAGGGCCGCGCCGAGAAGCGCCGCTCGCTCCAGGTCAACGTCCCCGCGGGCGTCGACGAAGGGACGCGCATCCGCCTCTCCGGCGAAGGCGAGGCGGGGGTGCGCGGCGGGCCGCCGGGCGACCTCTACATCTTCATCCATCTCGCCCGCCATTCGCTGTTCCAGCGCGAGGGCTCGACCCTGTTCGCCCGCTGCCCGGTCAGCATCACGACGGCGGCGCTCGGCGGCTCGATCAGCGTCCCCGGCCTCGACCGCCAGAAGCATGACGTGCGCATTCCCGCCGGGATCCAGTCCGGCAAGCAGTTGCGCGTGCGCGGCGCCGGCATGCCGGTTCTGAACGGCCGCGGCCATGGCGACATGGTGATTCAGGTCGAGGTCGAGACGCCGACCAGTCTCTCCAGCCGCCAGCGCGAGCTGCTCGAGGAGTTCCGCAGGACGGAGACGGGCGACGAATGCCCCGCGTCCAAGAGCTTTGTCTCGAAGCTCAAGGCCCTGTTCGACGGCTGATCCGCCTGCTCAGCGACCGCTGAGCAGCGCCTCGCTGTGGTCGAGGTGGGCGGACAGGGCACGCTCGGCCCGATCGAGGTCCCCGGCCGCCAGCGCGACGACGATCTCGGCATGCTCGCCGACGCTGGCCCTCAGGCCCTGCTCCTCGAACTCGGGCCGCACGAGATGGGCCCGGCTGAGCGAGTGGAAGATCTCCGAATGCCAGCGCAGCATGCGCTTGCTGCCCGCCGCCGCGACCATCTTGCTGTGGAAGTCGTGGTCCAGATCGAAGGCCGAGCGCCAGTCGCAGGCTTCGACGGCGGCGCTGTAGCGGCCGTGGATCAGGGCCAGCGCCTGGACGGCCTCGCGGTCCATCTTCCGGAGCGCCGGAAGCTCGAACAGGCGCCGGGTGCGGAAGATGTCCCGCACGTCCTCGGCCGAGATGTAGGAGACGCGCGCGCCCTTATAGGCCTCGTAGGTGGCGAGGCTCTCGCCGACCAGCAGCCGCAGCACTTCGCGCACGACATGGCGTGAGACGCCGTGGGAGCGCGCCAGCTCCTCCTCGCGCAGCGGTGCGCCGGGCGGCAGCTCGCCCGAGCGGATCGCCTCGCCCACGCGCGCAGCGAGGCGCTCGGCGGTCGTGAGGCGGATCGCGGCGGCAACGGTCATGGTCGCCGATCGCTCGGCCAAAGCCGGCGGCGAGTCAACCGATCGCCACAATTGTGGCGGCTCGAAATGTTGAGCAAAAGCGACGTGGGACGCATCGGAAGCTTGCTTATAGCCACCGTATCTGCAAATTGTTCAACAATCTCGTGAAGGCAGGGAGTGACGCGTGACCAAGAGGATGGATCGCAACGGATCGAGCCGGAGGCGCTTCGGCCGCGTCGGCAGGGGCTGCCTCGGCGGCGCTTTCGGCCTGCTGGCGCTCGGCGCCTGGCTTCCCGCCGCGGGTGCCGCGGAGCGTGACGCCCGCTTCCTCCATCAGCCTGCCGTGCACGCGGAGACGGTCGCGTTCGTCAGCGAGGGCGAGCTCTGGACGGCGCCGCTCGCCGGCGGGCCGGCGACGCGGCTGACGAGCGACGGCATTCCGAAATGGGCGCCGCGCTTCTCGCCGGACGGAAGCTCCATAGCCTATGCCGCCGGCGGCGATTCCTCTCGACGCGACGTCTTCGTCCTGCCGCGCGCCGGCGGCACTCCGCGCCGGCTGACCTGGCACCCCGCCGACGATGTCGCGGAGGGCTGGAGCGCGGACGGCGCAAGCGTGCTCGTCGCTTCAGGGCGGGGCCATCATGGAGGCTCGCGCTGGCGGCAGCTCTATTCGGTGCGCGCCGCGGGCGGTGCGGCGCAGGCGCTGCTCAGGAGCAAGGCGTTCCGCGGCGCGGTCTCACCCGACGGCGCGGTGATCGCCTACACGCCGACCATCGACAATTTCCAGACCTGGCGCCGCTATCGCGGCGGCGAGATGACGCGCATCCGGCTGACCGACCGCGCCGGCACCCAGCATGCCGAGGTCCCGGGCGGCAGCGGCAACGACACCAACCCGATCTGGATCGGCGGCCGCCTCTACTTCCTTTCGGACCGAACCGGGACGTTCGGCATCTACGCCTACGACCCCGCTTCGGGCGCGGTCTCGCCGGTGCTGGTGGATCCGGCGCACGACATGGACTGGCTCGGCGGCGCCGAGGGGCGGCTGGTGTTCGCGGCCGGCGGCCATCTGTGGCGGCACGAGCTCGGCGCCTCCGGCGCGACGCGTATCGGGGTGCGGCTGCCGGACACGGTGCCGCAGCGGGTGAGCGGCGACGTGTCGCAGCTGACCGGAGCCGTCTCGCTGGCTCCGGACGGGCGGACTCTCCTCGCCGAAGCGCGCGGCGACCTGTTCCTGAAGCGGCTGGGCGCGCCGGCGGTGAACCTCACCAACACGTCGGGCATCGCGGAGCGCGCGCCGGTCTGGTCGCCGGACGGCTCCGCTTTCGCTTACGTCTCCGACGCGAGCGGGGAATATGAGCTCCATGTCCGCGCTGCGGATACGCGCGCCCGGCCGCGGCGGCTCGGCGTGCTCGGCCCTGGTTTTCCGGCGGCGCTCTCCTGGTCGCCGGATGGGCGGCGGATCGTCTATCTCGGCGGCGACCGGCGCGTCCGCTGGGTCTCGGCGAGCGGCGGGAGGCACCGGAAAGGCGAGCTCCAGGCGCTGACGATCACGACCGCGCCGGCCTGGATGCCGGACGGGCGGAGCCTGTTCTTCATCGCCCGCACTGCAGCCGGCTTCGGCCGCGCGGTGCACCTCGATCTCGACACGGGGCGCGAGACGCCGGTCACCGACGAGCTCGCCCATGTCAGCGAGCTGCGCCTCTCGAACGACGGACGCGCGCTTTATCTCGTCGCCTCCGTCGAGGCGGGCCCCGCCACGAGCGAATATGACATGTCACGCTCGCTGTATCTGCAGACGGCGAGAAGCAGTCTCTATTCGATAGACCTCTCCGGTTCCGGCGGCCGGCTCGACCCCGCGACGCTGGCCGCGCGGATGCGGGCGGTGCCGGGGACGGCAGGGCGCTACGGCATCCGCGGCGGGAGGAGGGGCGCGCAGATCGGCCGCGCCCTGTTCGTGGCACCGGACGGAACGGTCCTCACCGTCCAGCAGGAAGGCGTCGCGACCCTGCACGACTGGTACGGGCGCGACGGCGCCGAGGATGCGCCGCCGCCGCAATGGACGGCCGTGCCCTACCGGCCCGACGGCGTGCGCGTGGCCGCACCGGCGCCGGCGCCGAGCGATGCGATGACCCTCGACCGGCTCCTCAACGAAGGCCAGCTCCACAATTCCGCATCGCCGAACCGTCTCCTCTTCTCTCACCGCGGGAAAGCGGCGGTGGCGGAGCTCGGCGCCGGCGGCGCGGTGTCGATCGCGACGCTCGAGCTCGGGCCGCTGCAGGCGACGACGGACCTGCGCGCCGAGCGCCTCCAGATGTTCGACGAGACGGTGCGGCGCTACCGCGATTATTTCCACGACGCGCGGATGAGCGGCCTCGACTGGGCGGCGCAGGCGCGGCGGTTCCGGGCGATGGTGCCGGAGACGCGGGTGAGATCCGACCTCGACTACATCTTCGGCCATCTCGTCGGGCAGCTCGAGAACAGCCACATCTTCACGGAGGTCCCGCCGGCCGGACCGCAGCAGGAAGACGAGCGGGTCGGCTATGTCGGCGCCGATTTCACAGTCGAGAACGGCCGCTACGTCGTCAGCCGCATCCTCGATTCGTCCCCTTGGGACACCGTCCGCGGGCCGCTGGCGGGGACCGGCATCGGCGAGGGCGATGCGCTCGTCGCGGTCGCGGGCCGGCCGATCGACGCCGGCGAGGACATCAGCCGGCGCATGGCGGGCCTGGCCGGCGAGGAGGTCGCGCTGAGCTTCCTCAAGCGCGGGGCGGCGGAGCCGGTGACGGTCACCGTCCGCGCGGTCTCTTCCGAAGGCTGGCTGCGCCGGCGCGATCATGTCGAGAGGCTGAGGCGCTATGTCCATCAGCGCTCCGGCGGGCGGATCGGCTACGTCCACCAGCCGGACACCTATGCCAACGGGCTCGCCGAGTTCCAGCGCTACTTCTTCCCGCAGGCCGACCGCGAGGCGCTGATCATCGATGCGCGCTTCAACAATGGCGGCCTCGATCCGGACTTCCAGATCGATTATCTCGCCCGCATCCGGCAGCACGTCTACCGGCCGCGCAACCTCGACGAGTTCGCCGCCCCGACGGCTTCGATCGACGGGCCGATGGTGATGCTCTCGAACGAGTCCGCCGGCTCGGGCGGGGACATGTACCCCTATCAGTTCAAGCTGCGCGGCCTCGGCCGGGTGATCGGCACGCGGACCCATGGCGGCGTCAACGGCGGCTATCGCAACGTCGATCCGGCGGCGCTGGTCGACGGCGGGCGGGTCGCCGTTCCCGACCTCCGGACGCTCGGCCCGAACGGCGAGCCGATCCTCGAAAATGTCGGCTTCGTCCCGGACGAGGAGGTGCCGATCCTTCCGGCCGACTACGAGGCGGGGCGCGATCCGCAGCTCGACCGAGCGATCGATTATCTGATGGCGCAGCTCGGGAGAGCTCAGCCGTCCGCGGCCGGCCGGTCGCCGAGCAGGTAGCGGGGGCCGGCGCCGAGGCCGGCGGCGCGGTCGGCGGGATTGTAGAGGACGCAGCGGTCGAGCGAGAGGCAGCCGCAGCCGATGCAGCCGGCGAGCAGGTCTCGCGTCTTCTCGAGGAGGACGATGCGCTCCTGGAGGCGATCGCGGATGCGTGCGCTGATCGCCTGCCAGTCCGCCGCGGTCGGCGCGCGGCCCTGGGGCAAGGTCGCGAGCTCGGCCTTGATCTCCGCCAGCGTCAGGCCGAGCCGCTGCCCCACCATCGCGAACGACAGGCGGCGGATGTCGGAGCGCAGGAAGCGGCGCTGGTTACCCGACGAGCGGATTGCCCCGACCAGCCCCTTCGCCTCGTAGAAGCGGATCGCCGAAACCGAAAGGCCGGTCCGGCGCGCCAGCTCGCCGATGGTGAGAAGGGGTGCTGAGCTCATGACGGCCGACCTCCGTACCGGGTGCTTGACCTCGACTTAGCTTGAGGTTGTACGAATCGCAAAGCCGGCGCTGTGCGGGCCAGGATTCGAGCGGGGCTGACTCCTGCGGAGGCGGCGATTATCGTCGCCTCCGCAACGACAGGGGGAAGTCCATGCGCCGCCATCTCGCCGCTCTCGCTCTCGGCCTGCTGGCCGCGCCGGCCGCCGCCCAGCAGGGGCTGGAGAGCGTCGAGATCCGGATCGAGCGGGTGGCTCCGGGCGTCGCCGTGCTGTTCGGCCGCGGCGGCAATGTCGGGCTCAGCTACGGCGCCGACGGCAACGTGCTGATCGACGACCAGTTCGCGCCGCTGACGGAGCGGATCCTCGCCGCGGTCCGCTCGATCGATCCCGATCCGGTGCGCTTCGTGATCAACACGCACTGGCATGGCGACCATACCGGCGGGAACGAGAATGTCGCGCGCGAGGGCGCCGCCATCGTCGCCCACGACAATGTCCGGCGCCGCATGTCGATGGAGCAGGTGGTGCGCGGGAATGCGGTAGCGGCGGCGCCCGCGGGCGCGCTCCCGGTCGTGACCTTCGACCGGGGCCTCAGCTTCCACCTCAACGGCGACGAGATCCGCGTCATCCATGTCGAGCACGCCCATACCGACGGCGACGCTCTGGTCTACTGGACCCGCGCCAACGTGCTCCACATGGGCGACGTCTATTTCCGGGCGTTCCTGCCGTTCATCGACATCGATTCGGGCGGCTCGGTCGACGGCGTGCTGGCGGCGGTGGACCAGGCGCTGGCGATCTCGAACGAGAACACGGTGATCATCCCCGGCCATGGCGAGGTCGCACGCCGCGCCGACCTCGTCGCCTATCGCGACCTCGTCCGCCGCCTCGCGGCCCGAGTCCGAGCCGAGACCCGCGCCGGCCGCAGCCTCGACCAGATCAAGGCGCTGCGCCTCGCCGATCCGCACGGCCGCGCCACCGACTTCGTCTCCCCCGACTTCTTCATCGAGACCCTCTACCGCGACGCCACCATGCACAGGGGCGAGAGGGGCTAGGTGGGGGGTTTGCGGCCGGCAACGCCGGTGGCGCAGCCGAAGAAATAGCGGCGGAACTCGACCTCCAGCCCCTCCTCCCGCAGCGTCGCGGCGAAGGCGGAGGCATCTCCGAAGTTGGTGCTGTAGGTGCCGATCATCGCGAAATCCTGCGCGCCCCGAATGAACAGCCGCTCGACGGCCGGCAGCACGAACTTCAGGTGGAAGAGGTAGAGCGGCCGCAACAGCCATCCTTTCGGGTCGGACGCCTCGATCATCGCGAAGCTGCCGCCTGGCCTCAGGACCCGCGCGACGAGCCGCGCGAGGCGCCGGTGCTGCTCCGCGTCGAAGGTCTTGAGGCCGAAGGTGGAGATGACGAAGTCGGCGCTTTCGGCCGGAAGGGCGCTTTCGAGCACGTCGTCCTCGATGAAGTCGATCCTGTGGGCGCGGTGCGCGTGGAGCCGCTCCATGGCGCGCCGGTGCATACCCGTCGAGATGTCGACCGCGGTGATCGAGCGGATGGCCGGGAATCGCCGCAGCAGGTGCGGCCATGCCTCGCCGGTGCCTGCCATCAGGTCGTAGCCTGCGGGAGAGGCCGCGGGAGGCTCCGGAAGCGCATCGACGCACTGGCGCCGCCAGCGCTCGGTGAACCCGAGCGAGCAGATGTAGGAGAAGGCGATGTAACGCTCCGAGCAGCGGTCGAAAACGGCCTTCACGAAGGCCGGGTCATAGATGTCCGGCGGCGGCTTAGCCGGCACGGCCGAAGACGCGTTCGAAGATCGTATCGATTTGCTTCAAATGATAGCCGAGGTCGAAGCTCGCCTCGATACGATCGGCGGGGAGAAGCGCAGTGACCTCCGCGTCGGCCTTGAGCAGATCGAGGAGCGACAGCGCGCCGCTCGAATCCCAGACCTTCATCGCGTTCCTCTGGACGAGGCGGTAGGAGTCCTCGCGGCTGGCGCCCGCCTGTGTGAGGGCGAGGAGGACTCGCTGGGAATGGACGAGGCCGCCCATCAGGTCGAGATTCTTCTGCATCCGCTCGGGATAGACGAGGAGCTTGTCGATCACCTGGGTGAGGCGGGCGAGGGCGAAATCGAGCGTCACCGTCGCGTCCGGGGCGATATAGCGCTCGACCGAGGAGTGGCTGATGTCGCGCTCATGCCAGAGGGCGACGTTCTCCAGCGCCGGCGTGACGAAGGCGCGCACCATGCGGGCGAGGCCGGTGAGGTTCTCGGTCAGCACCGGGTTCCTCTTGTGCGGCATCGCCGAGGAGCCCTTCTGGCCCGGCGCGAAATATTCCTCGGCCTCCAGCACTTCGGTGCGCTGGAGGTGGCGGATCTCGGTGGCGAGCCGCTCGACCGAGGAGGCGATCACGCCCAAAGTCGCGAAGAACATGGCGTGGCGGTCGCGCGGGATGACCTGCGTCGAGACCGGCTCGACGGCAAGCCCCATCCTGTTCGCGACATGCGCCTCCACGCGCGGATCGACGTTGGCGAAGGTGCCGACCGCGCCCGAGATGGCGCAGGTCGCGATCTCCTCCCGCGCGGCGACGAGACGGCTGCGGCAGCGGGCAAACTCGGCATGAGCCGAAGCCAGCTTCAGCCCGAAGGTGACCGGCTCGGCATGGATGCCGTGGCTGCGGCCGATCGTCGGCGTGAGCTTGTGCTCGATCGCGCGGCGCTTCAGCACGCCGAGCAGCTCGTCCAGGTCCTCGATCAGGATGTCGGCGGCTCGGGCGAGCTGGACGGCGAGGCAGGTGTCGAGCACGTCGGAGCTCGTCATCCCTTGGTGGAGGAAGCGCGCCTCCGGCCCGACCTGCTCCGCCACCCAGGTGAGGAAGGCGATGACGTCGTGCTTCACCACCGCCTCGATCCCGTCGATCCGCGCGACGTCGATCTGCGGCTCGGTCTCCCACCAGCTCCAGACGGCGGCGGCCGCCTCCTTCGGGACGGTGCCGAGCTCCGCCATCGCATCGAGCGCATGCGCCTCGATCTCGAACCAGATGCGGTATTTGGCCTCGGCCTCCCAGATGGCGGTCATCCGGGGGCGGGAATAGCGGGGGATCATGGCGCGGCCTTATGGAGCGGGAGGCGTGCGTGCAATGCTCAGATCAGCCCCGCTTGCCTCATCGAGCTGTGGCCCTTCGCGCCGATGATGACGTGGTCGTGGACCTGGATGCGGAGCGGGCGCAGCGCTTCGGCGATGTCGCGGGTGAGGCGGATGTCCTGCTGGCTCGGCTGCGGATCGCCCGATGGGTGGTTGTGGACGAGGATGATCGCGGTCGCCTGATATTCGAGCGCGCGGGCGACGACCTCGCGCACGTAGACGGCGGCCTCGTCGACCGAGCCTTCGGACATCGCCTCGTTCCGGATCAGCATGTTCCTCGAATTGAGGAAGAGCACGCGCACCCGCTCGACGGGCTGGAAAGCCATGTCGGCGCGAAGATAATCGAGCAGCGCCTGCCAGCTCGCCAGCACAGGCTGCTCCGTCGCCTTCGATTCGAGGAGGCGCAGCGCCGTCGCCTGGGCGATCTTGATCGCCGCCGCCGCCGTCTCGCTGACCTCGCCGATGCGCATGATCGCTTCGGCATCGGCGCTGAGGAGGCGGCCGAAGCCGCCGAACTCGCGGATCAGCCTCTTCGCGAGCGACTTGGTGTCGCGCCGCGGGATGGCGAGCGCGAGGAGATATTCGACCAGCTCATGCTCGAGCAAAGCGTCCGGCCCGCCCTCGAACAGGCGCTTCCTGAGGCGTGCGCGGTGGCCGGCGCCGTCATGGACTTCTCCCTCCATCAGGCTGGATTAAGCTTGGCGGCGCTCTTAGGCAAACGCCGGCGCGGCCGGCATCATGACGGGAGCGGAACGCTTGCCGCGTCGCCGGGTTGAGCCGGAGGGCGGGCCCGCGGCCGCTTCAGGGTTGGGCAGTAAAGAGTGGACGAAACCGAGACGGTCGAGGTGGAGCGCCCGCGGCGGCGGCGGCGCTGGCCGTTCGTGCTCGGCGGGCTGCTGCTCCTCGTCGCCGCCGGCTTGCTGATCGTCTGGCTGCTGCGATTCTCGATCGCGGCCGATTTCATCAAGCGGGAATTCGAGAGCCGTGGGGTGCAGGCGAGCTACGAGCTGAAGCGGATCGGCTTCCGGCGCCAGCGGGTGGAGAATCTCGTCATCGGCGATCCGCGCGCGCCGGACCTCACCGCCCGCTGGGTCGAGATCGAGCTGAGCTGGGGCGGCTTCCGCTATCCCAGGGTGGCCTTGATCACGGCGCGCGGCGTGCGCATGCGCGGGCGCATCGTCAACGGCCGGGTCACCCTCGGCCAGGTCGACCGGTTGCTGCCGCCGCCGACCGGCGCGCCGTTCCGCCTGCCGGACCAGAGGGTCGACGTCGCCGACGCCGCGATCCGGCTCGAGACGCGCGGCGGCGCGATCGGCATCGCGCTCGCCGGGCGCGGAAACCTGTCGAACGGCTTTCGCGGTCACATGG
>DASWMB010000233.1:0-12866 GCA_036399955.1 Allosphingosinicella sp.
GCGCGGTAGCCCGCTTCCTCGTTCGGATCGCCCATCTCGCCGAACTGGTTGGCGCCGTTCTCCGCCGCGGCGAGGCGGGTCGGGTTGAGGATCGCGACGTTGGCTACGAGTGCGCCGAACAGGTCCGGCCGCCGCAGCGCCGCCGGCGGGGAGAGCAGGCCGCCTGCGCTGGTGCCGAGCACGGTCATGAGTTCCGGCCTCGTATAGCCAAGTTCGACGAGCCGCTCGCCGCAGGCGATGAGATCGGCATGGGCGTTGGGCTTGTTCGCCGAGCGGCCGCCCTCGTGCCAGGCGCGGCCGCGCTCGCCGCCGCCGCGGGTGCCGCAATAGGCGACGGCGCCGCCTTCCTCGATCAGGCCGAACCTGTCCGAGGCATAATAAGGCTCCGCGATACTGACGCCGTAGCCGCCATAGGCTTCGACCAGCAGCGGCACCGGCGTCCCCGGCCGGAAGTTGGCGGGCAGCAGCACGTCCAGCGGTACGCTCGTCCGATCGGCGCTGCGCGCCGCCTCGCGCACCCGGCGAGCGCCCCTGATCCCGGCATAGCTCGCCGAATCGAGGCGGAGCGACGTCACCCGCCTGCCGTTCGCATGGAACCAGCGCGGCGCGGTGAACCAATCCTGGATCTGGAAGGTAACACCGGCGCCACCCTCGACGTCGCGCAGGTTCGCGATCAGCCCCCGCAGCGGCAACTGCAGCTCGACCGGCGTCCGCGCCCCGTTGGCGAGGAAGAACAGGCGGCTGATGCCGTCGGTCTGCCCGAGCACGTAGAGGCCCGCCGCGCTCGCCGCGAAGGAGGAAAGGATGAGGTCGTCGCGCGCCGGCACGATCACCCTTGCGTCGCCGAGCGTCTGGCTGCGGGAGAGATCGAGTGCCACGATCGCGCCGCTGGGCGCGTTGCGGGTGGTCAGCATGAGCAGCCGGTCGCCGATGACGTCGGCGCCTTGCACCTCGTCCGGATAATCGGCGATCGCGCGCCAGACGGGGCGGCCGGCGACTGTGTCGGCGCGGCGTGCGACCAGAAGCCGCCCGTCGGCCCGCGCGCCATTGCCGAAGCCGAGCGCCCATTCGCTGTCGCCGGAGATGCCGACGAAAGGGAATTCATGGGGCTCGAAGCGGGGGCCGCCGTCCACCCCGGCGCCAAGCAGCGGCCGTTCCGCTGTGCTGCCGAGGCGGCGGATGAAGGCGCGCGTGTTGTGCATCGGGTTCGCGCCGGCGGCGGCTGGCATCATCCGCGTGTAGGTGAAAGTCGTCGCGTCCAGCCAGGCGACTTCGAACTCGCCCCAGACCGGCTCCAGCCGGTCGGGCAGAATGCGGCCGCTCGCGACGTCGATGAAGTGGATCGCGCCCATCTCGGCGCCGCCGCTGGCGGTATGGAGGGCGACAAACGCGCCGTCGGGCGAGACGCTGTAGCTGTTGATCGCCGGTCCGCGCGTGCCGCCGGCCTCGGGATCGTGCAGCACGCGCTCGCGGCCGCCCGGGGATCGGACGACCAGCTTCGCGAGCTGGGCGCCGGGATCGGTGCGTCGGTAGAAGAGACTGCCGCCCGCCTGCTCGAGATCGCTGTAGCGGACGCCGGCCTGGGTCGCGGCATCGACGCGTGCGCGCAGGCGCGCGCGGCCCGGCAGCGCGGCGAGCTGGGACGTGCTGTGATCGCTGGCGCGCCGGATGAAGGCGGCGACGTCGCCGGTGCGCTCGGGGCTCTCCATCCACCGCCACGGATCATCTACGCGATCGCCGTGCACCGTCTCGCTGAAAGGAGCCGCGGCAGGCGGTGGACCGGAATTGGTCAGCGGCTGGGCGGCGGCCGCCGGAGCGAGCAGCGCGAGCGATGCCAGTGCGGACAGCGTGCGCTTCATTGGCCTTCCCCCTTGGCGACGGCCTCCCGACGGGGGCGAGGATGTTCCGAACGCCGCACAGGTCATGCGCCGCGCGCAACGGAGATGCAAGTTGACGCCGCGGCTCACGGCGGCGCGGCTGGCGGCTCAGCTCGCGCCGTCGCGCGGCGGCGGCGGCAGAAAGGCGAGGATGAGGTGCTTCCTTGCAAGCTCGCGCGCCCGCTCGCGCGGCAGATCGAGGGCGCGAGCCATCGCCTCGCCGAGCAGGGAATCGCCGAGCGCGGCCAGCACGAGCCAGAGCGTCACCTCGCGGACCTTGGCTTCGGGCAGGCCGGCGCCGAGGCGGTCGACGAGCGAGTGAATCGATTCGAGCGTCGGATTGAGGGCATCGCGGTCGCCGGAGAGGATCATCCAGGCGGCCAGCGCGCCGCCGCCTTCCTTGTCGAAGGCATCGAAGGTGCGGTCGACCAGCACCCGCGGATCGGCCGCGCCGAGCTTCGCCTGCTCGACGGCCTCGGCGATGCCGGCGATCACTCGCCGGTTGATCATCCTGGCGAGCTCGGCCTGGAGCCCGGCGGCCGACCCGAAATGGTGGAGGAGGTTGGCGTGGGTCTTGCCGATGCGCGCGCTCACCGCCTTCAGCGTCACCGCTTGCGGCCCGACCTCGATCAGCAGCGCGCGCGCCGCCTCCAGCGCCGCCGCGCGGCTTTCCTCCTGGGTCAGGCGTTCGCGAGCTATTGACATCGGTGTAAGTAGATACCATTCATCGGCCAAGGAGTACAGCCATGCGTGCGAATGTCACACCCTCCGATCTCACGATCGTGCCGCGGGACCGGAAGTTCGGCCGCGGGGCGGCGACCGAGCGCTGGTGGCTCGGCGGCGATCCCGTCGGCACCGCCCTCTACAACGCGCTGTCGGCGACGTTCCCGAAGGGCGAGGCGTTCTTCGTCGAGAGCGTCCGCGCCTTCCGCGACGGCGCGGATCCGAAGCTTGCCGGAGAGATCAAGGCCTTCACCACCCAGGAAGTGATGCACAGCCGCGAGCACGTCCAGTTCAACAGGCGCGCGCATGAGGCGGGCTACGACCTCGCCCCGCTGGAGGCGCAGGTCGACAAAAGGCTCGGTTTCGTCAAGTCGAAGCATCCGATCGCCTGGCTCGCGGCGACCATGGCGCTGGAGCATTTCACGGCCATCCTCGCGCATGAGCTGCTCGCCGACCCGCGCCACCTCGCGGGAGCGGATGCGGAGACCGCGGCGATGTGGCGCTGGCATGCGGTCGAGGAGATCGAGCATAAGGGCGTCGCCTACGACACCTGGCTGCATGCGACGAGGGACTGGACGCGCTTCAAGCGCTGGAAGGTCAAGGCCAAGGTGATGCTGCTGGTGACGAAGAACTTCGTCGTCGACCGCACCCGCGGCACGCTCGAGCTCCTCCGGCAGGACGGCATCACCGGGCCGAAGGCCTGGTGGCGCTTCTTCTGGTTCGCCTGGGTCCGGCCCGGGATGATCCGCAAGATCCTCGGCGCCTGGGCGAGCTTCTTCATGCCAGGCTTCCACCCCTGGAAGCATGACGACCGCGCGCTGATCCTAGCCGAAGAGAAGAGGCTCGCCGCCGCCTACGCCTGAGGCGCGGCCCGTACGACGCGCAGCGCGAAGACGAGGCCGGCGAGCGCGAACGGCACGGAGCTGCCGAACGCCGCCCACGCCACCCACCCCGCATTTCCTTCGCTGAGGCCGCCGCCGAAGCCGGCCGCGTTGGCGGCGATCGCCGCGGTCGCTGCGCCGAGCGCTCCGCCGCTGTTGCGGGCCGCGCTGATCGCGGTGGAGCCGCGGACTCGCCCGCGGTCGTCGAAGGCTCCCATCACCCGCTGGCTGAGGAAGGCCGAGTAGAGGCCGAAGCCGGCGCCCAGGATCGCACCCGCCATCGCGACCGCCGGGAGGCTGCCGCCGTGCATCGCCGCCACGATCGCAATCGTGCCTGCGAGGATCGCGGCCGCGCCGATCGCGATGAAGCGCGAGCGCCACCTCTCGCCCGACCCAGCGACCGCGAGCGCCGCCGCGCTCCAGGCGAGCGCCTCGACGGCGACGAGATAGCCGGCCTCCAGCGCGCTGAGGCCGGCGCGATGCTGGAGCAAGGCGGGGGCATAGAGCGCGAAGGCGGTCCCCGCGGCCGTCATGCAGAAGTAGGTGAGATAGGCCGAGCCGAGCGGGAAGGCGGGGTCGGCGGCCGAGCGCGGGACGAGCCCGTTCGCACGCGAGCGGTCGCTGCGGATCGACGCGAGCAGGAGCGCAGTCCCGGCCGCGGCCAGCAGGGCGGCGAGCGGGAGCGAGGCGACGACGCTCGCGGTTGCGAGCCCCGCGATGCCCAGCGCGAGGAGGAGGATTGCCCGCGCGGGAAGCTTCCCCTCGGCGTCGCGCGCCATCGCCGAAGGTATGAGGACGAAGCTTGCAGCGGTGAACACCAGCCCCTGCGCGGCGAACAGCCAGAACACGCCGCGCCATGCCCCAGCATCGGCGAACAGCCCGCCGAGCAGCGGCCCGGCAAAGGTCGCCACCCCCCAGATGCTGGTGAGGATCGCGAACACCCGCGGCAGGTGCCGCGCCGGGAAGAGGATCGCCAGCGCGACGTAGATCAGTCCGATCACCCAGCCGGCGGCGCAGCCCTGCAGGGCCCGGCCGGCCAGGAACAGGCCGATGCCGGGCGCGGCGGCGCTCATCGCGCAGCCGACCGCGAAGCCGGCGCCGGCCAGCATCATCGCGGCGCGGAGGCCAATCCGCTCCGCGAGCCAGCTCGACGAGGCCGTGGCGACGACGAGGCCGGTCATGAACCCCGAAGCGGCCCAGCCGAACCAGGCGTAGCCGTCGAGCGCCGCTCCGACGCTCGGCATGATCGTCGCCGTGACGAGCGAGTCGGCGGCGACGACCCAGCAGCCGAGCATGACCAGCCCCAGCACCGGGGCGCGGCCCTCGGCGGGCAGATCCGCCCAGCCCGCGGATGGGGCCGGACTGGCGGTTGCGATGGCGGCTTCGGCGGTCATGGCGGCTCCGGCTGGTGGCGTGGCCGACCTCCGTGCAACCTCAACCAAGGTTGAGGTCAAGCGGAAAATCGGCCGTGCGCCGACGTTCAGGCCGCCATCGTCTCGATTGCGGCCGGAGCCTCCTCCGCGTCGGCATCGCCGCTCGCGAGCTCGAGCGCCACCTCGCGCGAGGGGACAAACTCGCCGCGGCCGGCGCTGAAGCGGGGGACGATCGCGCCGGTGGGGCGGAAGCCGAGCTTCTCGAGCACCCGCCCGGAGGCGGGATTGTCGAGGAAATGGCCGGCCTCGATCCGCCTCAGGCGCAGGCTGTCGCGCGCGGCGGCGAGCACCGCGCGACCCGCCTCGGTGGCATAGCCCCGGCCCCAGTGGCCGGCGTTCAGCCAATAGCCGAACTCGGTCGCGCCCTCGGGCCGTCTCGCGAAGCCGATGCCGCCGATCAGCTCGGGCGCCACGGCGGTCCTCAGGAAGATGAGCATCGAAGGCTCGGCCGCGCTGCGCTCGCGCGTGAGGAAGGTCTCGGCGTCCTCGCGCCGGTAAGGCCAAGGCGCGTTCGCGAGGTTGCGGACGATCCCCTCGTCGCAGATCGCGCGGTAGAGCGCAGGCGCGTCCTCGATCCAGCCGGGCCTCAGCAGCAGTCTTTCCGTCCTCACGAACATTGCTCTTCCCCTTCCTTCCGCGTCGCTTGCGGCCCTGGCCCCGGAGGGTTGCGGCCGGCTGACGGTTTCGAGGGAGAAACAAAAAAGGGAGAAGGGGGCGGTCCCCTTCTCCCTCGAATTCGGCTCTCTGCTGAGATCCTTCGGGGGCCGCCCTCTCGGGCGACCCTTTATCGGTCGCCCGCTATTCCGCCGCGTCGCCGGTAATCGGCATGTCGACACAGACGAATTTGCGGCCGAGCTTCCCGTCGCGGAACGTGACCCGGCCGTCGGTAAGCGCAAAAAGGGTGTGGTCCTTGCCGATGCCGACATTGGCGCCCGGATACCATTTGGTGCCGCGCTGGCGCACGATGATGTTGCCCGCGAGCACGGCCTCGCCGCCGAACTTCTTCACGCCGAGACGACGGCCCGCGCTGTCGCGACCGTTGCGTGAGGAACCGCCTGCTTTCTTATGTGCCATGACGAAAGTCTAACCTTCTAAGCTTTAAGCGTTTGTATCAGAGGCCGGCTTCTTCGGGGAAGCCTTTTTCTTGGTGGCGACCGGGCTGTCGGTCATCTCGCTCTCGGCGCCGTCGACCTTGAGCGGAGCCTGGGGCTGCGGCTCGGAAGCGGCCGGAGCGTCGGGCTTCTTTGCCCGGCTCTTCTTCGCAGGAGCCTCGGCCGCCGGAGCGGCATCGGCAGCGGCGGGCGCCGGAGCTGCCTCGGCGGCAGGCGCCTCGCTCTTCGCGGCCTTCTTCGGCTTTTCGGCCTTCTGGTCGCCGATCGCGGTGATCCGAAGGATCGTGTGCTGCTGGCGGTGGCCTTTCTTGCGGCGATAATTGTGCCGGCGCCGCTTCTTGAAGACGATGACTTTCTCGCCCTTGGCCTGGGCGATGATCTCGGCCGAGACGGTGAGGCCGTCGGTCGAGCGGAGCTCGCCGCCGTCGCCGGCGAGGAGGACCTCGCCCAGCGTGATGGTGTCGCCGGCTTCGCCCGCGAGCTTCTCGACGACGATCTTGTCTCCGGCGGCGACGCGATACTGCTTGCCGCCAGTGCGCACGACTGCGAACATGGCTTTTATATTACCTTCCAGCTTTATCCCACGCGGCAAGGGCCGCGGCCAGGCAGGTCGCGTGGGGATGCGGGCTGCTACATAAGGGCGGGCGGGATGTCAACCAAGGGGGGCAGCCGAGACGGGGTGCGGCTCGACCGCGGCGGCATCAATGCCGGTGGACGCTCTTCAGCTGGTAGCGGCCGCCGCTGAACGCGTCGAACAGGCCGGAGATGGCCGGATGATCGACCGGTTCGGCACTCTCGTCCGGAACCAGGTTCTGCTGGCTGACGTAAGCGATGTAGCTCGATTCGCCGTTCTCGGCGAGGAGATGGTAGAAGGGCTGCTCCTTCTCCGGCCGGATGTCCTCCGGGATCGCCTCGTACCATTCGTCGGTGTTGGCGAAGACAGGATCGACATCGAAGATCACGCCCCGGAAATCGAACAATCGGTGCTTGACGACCTCGCCGATCGCGAAGCTCGCCTCGCCGACCGGCGGCAGGGCCGGAAGCGCGGAAATGTCGAAGGAGCTGTTGGGCCTGTCCATGCTCATCCTATGTAGGACATCCCCCGACGGAGGCAAGCGGAGGGTCGGGGCGCGACAGCTTGGCAAGGGCGAAAGCATCCGTTAGAGCGCGCGGCCTGTCGACCAGCCCCGCCCATGCGGGGACATGCGGAGAGGTGCCGGAGCGGTCGAACGGGGCGGTCTCGAAAACCGTTGTGCCTTTACGGGTACCGTGGGTTCGAATCCCACCCTCTCCGCCACTTTGCGCGGCTGGTGCGAGCCGAGGGGCTTGCAAGGTCCTGAAAACCCCGCGTCACCGGTCGTCGCGAGCGGCTTGGTGTGCGGTCGTGTGACTTTCGGGGAAGCCGGAGCATGTTGCCGCCAGCTGACCCAGGCGGCGATGAGCGCCGCGATGGCGGCCAGGCCGATCGCCAGCCGAGGTGCCACTCCGATCGGAGCCGCCGAGAGGACGAAGCCGACGGTGAACGCGCCTGCGGTCTGGCCGGCAAGCCTCGCCGTTCCCTGCAGTCCGCCTGCCGCGGCGCTGCGGCTCTCCGGTGCGGTCAGGAACATGGTCCGGTTGTTCGGCACCTGGAACAGGCCAAAGCCAGTTCCGCAGATCGCTGCGCAGACCGCCAACGGCGCGACGCTCCGGCCGATCGGCCACAAGGACATCGCCGCCAGTCCGCCGGCGAGGAGGATGGCGCCGGCGGCGCAAAGCGGTCCGGAAGCCACGCGGTCGGCCAATCGGCTCGCGACGCGGCTGGTGGCGGCAACGGCCACGGGCCACAGCGTGAGGACGAGGGCGATCGTCGCCGCGCTTCGGCCGAGCGAGAGCTGCAGGTAGAAGGGCAAAGCGAGGAGTCCCGCCGATTGCCCCGAGAAGGCGAACAGCGACGCCGTCGCCGAGGTGCGGAACGGACGCAGGGCCAGCAGATCGAGCGGCACAAGCGGCGCCTGCTTGCGACGCTCGCGCGTGAGCAGCCAGGCCGCACATGCGACGGCGGCGCCGGCGGCGCCGAACGCTGCGGGTGGAGCTTCGCGGACCAGTTGCGCGGCGGTGAAGAGGCAGGCCGCAGCGGCGGCGTAGATCGCGGCGCCGAGCAGGTCGACCGAGCGGCTCGTCGCTTTCACCGGCGGCAGGGCCGAGGTGGCGGCCAGAGCGAGCGCGGCCAGCGGCGGTGCCACCGCGAAGAGCGAGCGCCAGCTCGCGAAGGACAGGAGGAAAGCGCCGGCCGCCGGCGCCATGGCGGAGCAGACGGCGACCACCAGGGCATTGGCGGCAATGGCGGCCGGCAGCCCGCCGGGTCCGAGCGCGTGCCGCAGCAGCGCTATTCCGAGCGACATGATCGCCGCGCCGCCGAGCCCCTGCACGAAGCGCGCGGCGACGAGCAGGGACAGAGACGGCGCAAGGGCGCAAAGCAGTGCCGAGACGCCGAACAGCGCGACGCCGATCCGGAACAATCGCCTGTAGCCGATCCGCTCGGCCAGGTGGGCGCAGGGTAGGAGTCCGGCGAGGAGCGACAGCTGGTAGGCGCCGACGACGAGCATCGACCGCGCCGGCGTCTCGGCGAAGGCGAGTCCGATGGACGGCAGCGCGACGCTTACCATCCCGGCGTCGAGCACGACGAGGGCCATTGCGGAGAAGACCGCGGCGCCGGACGCGCGTTCGGCGGCAGCCTTCCCCCTCATGGCCGGGGAACCGTCCAATGGCCGTCGCGCTCGATGAAGCGGGTCAGCTTGTGCTCCACCTGATCCTCGTGGCGGAGATCGCGCTCGGTAAAGCGGAAGAGCAGCGCGCAGGCGGTGAGGCAGCGTGTGTCGTGAATGTCACCGGGAAGGTAGGCTCGCGCTTCACCCGCCTCGAGGAGCGTCGTGTCGCGCAGGACGAGCCGCGGCTCGCCACCGGGACCGGCAACCTTGCCGTAAGTGCGGATCTCGAGCGCTCCCGACTGGACGCCATAGACGACCCAGGCCCGGCCGTGATCGTGCGGCGGCCGGTAGAGACCCTCATTCTCGTTGTGGGCGAGGAGCATGAATCCGCTCGCGGCGTCACGGTAGAGCTCGCGCGACGCCGGCCGCTCCGCGAGGAGCGCCGCGAGCCACTCCTCGGAAGGGTCGGCGCGGATCAGCTCTTCAAGACGCTCGCGGCAGGTGGCCACCAGGCCGGTGCTGATCGGCCCCCACGCGGCGCCGACCGCGGCGGTGAAGGTTGTAAGGGAGCTCTCGGTCATGTCGCGGTCCTTTCCCGTTCTGAAGGAGCGAAGCCGCATCTACGGGAAGGAGCTGCATGGCGGTAGGCGCACCGATTGCACTTTATCATTCCGTCTGACGCGCTTGTCGGATCTGTGATACGTCTCCGGCGATGGCACCGCCGGACCTCAACCTCCTCCACACGCTTGACGTGCTGTTGCACGAAGGGAGCGTTGCGCGCGCGGCGCGGAAGCTGCGGCTCAGCCCCTCAGCAATGAGCAGGGCTCTGGCGCGGCTGCGGTCGGTGACCGGCGACGATCTGCTCGTGCGCGCCGGGCGCAATCTGGTTCCGACGCCCCGCGCGATGGAGATGCGCGAGAAGGTGCGCGAGCTGGTCCAGGAGGCGCATGCGCTGCTGCGGCCGGCAGACGGGCTGAACCTTTCGACGCTCGAGCGGAGCTTCACCTTGCGCAGCAGCGACGGCTTCACCGAGACGTTCGGCGCCGCGCTGATCGCCAAGGTGAGGGAAGAGGCGCCCGGCGTGCGGCTGCGCTTCATCCGCAAGCTCGACAAGGACAGCGACGGCCTGAGGGACGGATCGATCGATCTCGAGACCGGCGTCGTGACGGCGGGGATCGGCCCGGAGGTGCGCGCGCAGGCGCTGTTCGCGGACCGCTATATGGGGGTCGTCCGCGCCGATCACCCGCTCGTGCACCGGGCGGTGAGCCCCGCCGACTATGCGGCGTTCGAGCATGTCGTCGCATGGCGCCCTGGCCTCGACCTCGGCCAGGTCGATCAGTCTCTCCTCGCTTCAGGCTTGAAGCGAGAGGTTGTCGCCACTGTCGACGGTTTCGCGGCGGCCCTGGCGCTCGCCCGCGGGTCGGATCTCGTCGCGACGGTTCCGGAGAAGCACACGGCCGGTCTGCGGCTTGGCATGCACATGTTCGCGCTGCCGCTGCCGGTCAGACCGTTCACGGTCTCGCTCCTCTGGCATCCGCGGCTCGACGGCGATCCCGCTCATCGCTGGCTGCGGGAGGGGATAAGGCAGGCGTGCCGGAGCGATGGCGACCGCAGCTAGCGGACGGCGCGGTTCTTGCGGGCGATCGCCACCAGGATCAGCGCGAAGGCCGCAAGCCGGATGAGATAGACCCAGCTTCGCTCCTCGAGCGGGATGTCGCCGAGCGCCAGCAGCGCCTGCGCCAGCCCGAGCAGCCAGAAGGCGAAGGCGAAGGCAAGGAACAGACCGTCGGCGGTCCGCCGCCAGAAGCGAAGGAAGAAGAGCCCTGCGACGACGAAGCCGAAGCTGACGGCGCCGGAGAGGAAATCGATCAGCGTCGTCATTCCTCCTCCATATCCCAAACGAAGCCGAACAGGAGGATGCCGACCGCAGCGAGCGAGAGGAGCAGTCGGCCGAGCCGCAGATCGACATCGCGGATCACCAGCATGTCGACGAAGAGCAGCAGGTTGTTCGCCGCGAGGAAGACGAAGCAGAGCGCGCTCCACAGGAGCAGCCGAGCGCTCGTCGAACGGTAGCTGCGGCCGAGCAGGAACGCGCAGGCGCTGCTGGTGGCGAAGCAGAGGACGTAGACGATAGCGGGGAACAGCTCCGGCAACGCTCAGTCCTTTCTCAGCCGGAACGCGTCGGCGAACGCCGCGAGGCCGCTGCTCGGCGACCCGAGAATGAGCCGGCGTACGGCATCGGGGCTTTGACCGTAAAGCCTCTCCGCCGCATCGACGAGCGCGCCTGCCGCCTCGTTGCTCGGCCGGTACTCGGCGGCGCCCGCGGCGTCGGTGACGACGAGGCCGGCGTCGCTCAGCGCAGCAAGGCTCTGCGACACGAGCAGCTCGCTGGCGCGGAGCGAGGCGACGAGCTCGTCGCTGGTCCAGCTACGCGGCGCTCGCTTCAGCAGCAGCAGGACCTCGAGCGACCAGACCGACCGGAAGCTCGAGCGAATGAACCTCTCGACTTGCTCTCTGGACGTCATCGGAAGGGGTGAGGACCTCGGCCGGCGGTGAGGCATGCCCGCATACGGGCGGCGCCGAGCCGCTGGCAATCCCCTCTTAAGGAACGGCGTGCGAACACATTTTTCGTGAGTCAGCCGGATTTCGTCTGCTATGGATGAGCCGAATGCCGGCCGGGGGGCCGGCTCAACCTTGATGGGGGGGAGTGACGCCGACGAAGGAGTAGCCGAGTGAACGCACAGGCCCCGCGCGAATTTCTCGACCGCCGCCAGCTTGTCACGGCCCTGAGGAGCCTCAGGCGCGGCGACTTTTCCGTTCGGCTGTCGGAAGACGTGGACGGAGTCGACGGCGAGATCGCGACCCTGTTCAACGAGGTCGTGACCCTGAACGGCGAGATGACCCGCGAGTTCGAGCGCCTCTCCCAGGTCGTCGGCAAGGAAGGCAAGATCACCCAGCGCGGCCGGGTGAAGAGCGCGACGGGCGGCTGGGAGACCGCCATCCGCTCGGTCAACGAGCTGATCGAGGACATGGTCCAGCCGACCGCCGAGGTCGCGCGCGTGATCGGCGCCGTCGCCAAGGGCGACCTTTCGCAATCGATGACGGTCGAGATCGACGGGCGGCCGCTGCGCGGCGAGTTCCTGCGCATCGGCAAGATCGTCAACACCATGGTGGAGCAGCTCGCCTCCTTCGCCTCGGAGGTGACGCGCGTGGCGCGTGAGGTCGGCACGGAAGGCAAGCTCGGCGGCCAGGCGAACGTCAAGGGCGTCGCCGGCACCTGGAAGGACCTTACCGACAACGTCAACGCGATGGCGTCCAACCTCGCGGGACAGGTCCGCAACATCGCCGAGGTGACGACGGCGGTGGCGTCCGGCGACCTTTCCAAGAAGATCACGGTCGAGGTGAAGGGCGAGATCCTCGAGCTCAAGAACACCATCAACACGATGGTCGACCAGCTCAACGCCTTCGCTTCCGAGGTGACGCGCGTGGCGAGGGAGGTCGGCACCGAAGGCAAGCTCGGCGGCCAGGCCCAGGTCCCCGGCGTCGGCGGTACCTGGAAGGACCTCACCGACAACGTCAACCTGATGGCCGAGAACCTGACCGGCCAGGTTCGCAACATCGCCGAGGTGACCACCGCCGTCGCGAGCGGCGACCTTTCGAAGAAGATCACCGTGGACGTGAAGGGCGAGATCCTCGAGCTCAAGAACACGATCAACGTGATGGTCGATCAGCTCAACGCCTTCGCCTCCGAGGTGACCCGCGTGGCGAGGGAGGTCGGCACCGAAGGCAAGCTCGGCGGTCAGGCGCAGGTCCCCGGCGTCGGCGGCACCTGGAAGGACCTCACCGACAACGTCAACCTGATGGCCGACAACCTCACCGGCCAGGTCCGCAACATCGCCGAGGTCACGACCGCGGTGGCGCTGGGCGACTTGTCCAAGAAGATCACGGTCGACGTGAAGGGCGAGATCCTCGAGCTCAAGAACACGATCAACACCATGGTGGAGCAGCTGAACGGCTTCGCCTCGGAGGTGACGCGCGTGGCGCGCGAGGTCGGCACCGAGGGCAAGCTCGGCGGTCAGGCGCAGGTTCCGGGCGTCGCCGGCACCTGGGCCGACCTTACCGACAATGTGAACCTGATGGCGGCCAACCT
>DASWMB010000234.1:0-3649 GCA_036399955.1 Allosphingosinicella sp.
TGCGCTGAGCTGATCCTCGGATTCGCGGAAGCTGAGGAGGACAAGAAGCGGATGCTCGACCGGTTTCTCGAGTCCTTTCCTGTCGCTCCGTTCGATCAGGCTGCCGCTCACTCCTATGCGCGAGTGCCGTTCAGGCGCGGCAAGCTCGACCGCCTCATCGCGGCGCACGCGCTTGCTCTCGGCGCGACGCTCGTCACGAACAATGTCCGCGATTTTTCAGACGTGCCGCGTTTGAAGCTCGAAAACTGGGCTGAGCGATGACCTTCGCCGCCACGATCCTCACCCTCTACCCGGAGATGTTCCCGGGGTCGCTCGGACACAGCCTCGCGGGCCGCGCGCTGGTGGAGGGCATATGGTCGCTGGACGCGGTCCAGATCCGCGACTTCGCGAGCGACAGGCACCGCTCTGTCGACGACACTCCGGCCGGGGGAGGAGCGGGGATGGTGATGCGCGCCGACGTCCTCGCAGCGGCGGTCGACCATGTGCTGGAGCGGCAGCCGGAGGCGCCGATGCTGGCGATGACGCCGCGCGGACGGCCGCTCGACCAGGCTCTGGTGCGGGAGCTCGCCGCCGGCCCCGGCGTCTCCGTCCTCTGCGGCCGCTTCGAGGGCATCGACGAGCGCCTGTTCGAGGCGCGGCCGATCCTGCCGGTCTCGGTCGGCGACTATGTGCTTTCGGGCGGCGAGGCGGCGGCGATGGTCCTCCTCGATGCTTGCGTTCGGCTCCTTCCCGGGGTAATGGGCGCGCCGACGAGCGGTGAGGAGGAGAGCTTCGAAGCAGGCCTCCTCGAATACCCTCATTATACCCGACCTCAGGAGTGGGAAGGGCGCACGATCCCTGAAGTGCTGCGATCGGGGGATCATGCGAAGATCGCCGCCTGGCGAAAAGCGAGGGCGGTCGAGGACACACGGTCAAGGCGGCCGGACCTGATGGAGCGCCAAGGGGGCGCGCCCAGGCAGCCGCCCTCTGGCGCGCAGCACGAAGACGAAGGCTAGAACAATGAACCTCATCCAGCAGCTCGAGGCCGAGCAGATCGAAAAGCTCACCGAGAGCAAGACGATCCCCGAATTCCGTCCGGGCGACACCCTGCGCGTCGGCGTCCGCGTCGTCGAGGGCGAGCGCACCCGCATCCAGAATTTCGAAGGCGTCTGCATCGCCCGCGCCAATCGCGGCATCGGCAGCTCCTTCACCGTCCGCAAGATCAGCTTCGGCGAGGGCGTCGAGCGGGTCTTCCCGCTTTATTCGCCGAACGTCGATTCGATTGAGGTCGTGCGCCGCGGCGCCGTGCGTCGCGCGAAGCTCTATTATCTGCGCGGCCGCACCGGCAAGGCGGCCCGCATCGCCGAGCGCCGCGACACCCGCCAGGGCCCGGAAACCAAGTCCGAGGCGCCGACCGCGACGCCGCAGACCGAGACCGCCGAAGGCTGAGGCGGCAGCGGCCGCAGCGCGTCGGAAAAAGAGAAGGGCGGTCGCGCGGTGGTGCGGCCGCCCTCCCTCGTTTGGCTAGAGCCGCAGCCGCCGGAGAGTCACCGTCCCGTCGCCGCTATATTGCGGCCGCGCATTGGCCGGGCGCGCTTCGAGCAGGCGGCGCCCAGCGTCCGGCAGGCTGCCGTGCCAGCCGATCAGCGTCCATTCCGTCGGGACGCCGGCGAGCAGGATCTCGAACGTCGCGCCGTCGCAGCTTCGGCCCAGGCAGCGGATGAAGAACGGGTCCTCCTCGCCGCCGCGGCCCATCGGCCGCGCGAAGCCGCCGCGCGGACCTCCCTCACCCGCGCCTCCGGCGGCGCCCGCAGCACGACGGATCCGGCTCCGCCCGACGCCATCCGGAGCGCGACGAGGCGACCGCCGGCTACCGGCCGCTGGCTCAGCACCTCGACGCGCGGGGCAGCCGCCGCAAAAACCGGCGCCGGCGCGGTCCAGCGCCTTGCCGTTCCCCAGAGGACCTCCGTGTTCCGCTCCCAGCGGCCGAGACGGGAATAGGCGTCCGGGAGAGCCGCGCCGTCGTTGAGGATCGCCCACTGGGCCTGCCGGCGATCGGCGTCCACCGCATATTCGACGCTGAAGCGCTGCTGCCGATCCTCGGAATAAGCGGGCGTGAGCCCTGCTGCGAGCCAGCCGCCCGCGGTCACGGCGAAGATCGCGGCGAGCACCAGGCGCAGGCGCGAGGCGGCCAAGAGCGGCTTGAGCTCGATCAGCCATGGCCAGAGGATGATGGCGGCGAGCGGCGCGAACATCCACGCGGAGCCGACCCCGAGCAACGTCTCGAGCAGATGGAGCAGCGGCGCGAACAGGAGGAAGAGCAGGAGCGCGGCGAGGATCGACGCGGCCCGCTCGGAGCGGGTGCCGATGCCGATCGCGGCGACCAGCGGCGGCGCGAGGAACAGGATCGTGCCGCCCGGCGCGACGAAGGCCAGACCGGCGGCGAGGAGCAGGAAGACCAGCCAGAAGGCGGCCCGGAGGCTCAGCACCGACCGCTCGCGCACCAGCAGCATCGGCGCGGCGCAGGCGGCAAGGGCGGACAGGCAAAGCGCGAGCCCGGTGACCTCCGGATGCGCGCGCCACCACTGCCCGTCCCGCGCCAGCCCGACCAGGAAGTGGCCTGCCCAGGCAATCGCCGCCGCGTCGACCAGCCCTGCAATGACGGCCGCGACCGCTAGCCCGAGGGCGGCGCGGCGGCGCCAGCCGGTCCAGCTCCAGAAGACCAGCAGCGCGCCGAGGACGATGAAGCTGAGCAGGGCAGGGACCACCACCAGCACCCGGCCGCCCAGGTCGGAGTAGTGGACCTCGCCGCCGCGCTCCGGCAGCGGGCCGGTGGCAAGGCGCCGCACCGCGTCCAACGCCTGCTCGCCCATATGGCGGACGCTGCGCGAGTCGAGCGCCGCAAGGTCGTCGCCGGCGCTGTGGTAGCGGGTCTCGTTGCCGATGATCGCGAAGTTGAGGATCGTCCACGGCCGCTCCTCGAACACCGTCACGTCGGTGGAGTTGGGGACGAGCCGGTAGAAGTCGGTGGTGAGCGAGTTCGAGACCGGCCGTTCCGGACGGAAGGCGGCGAGGGCGGCGCCGTTGGGACGGCTCGTCTCGAACATGATCGCAGGTCCGGTGACGCCGCGCGCCTCGAGGTTCACCAATGCCGCCGTGTTGCGCGCGAGCGGGTGGCGCTCGAGGAAGGCGCGGGCGCCGATCAGGCCGCCTTCCTCGCCGTCGGTGATCAGGAGCGTGACCGGCCGGCTCAGCTCGCGTCGTCCGAGCTGGGCCGCGAGCTCGAGGAGGACCGCGAAGCCGATGCCGTCGTCGCCGGCGCCGGCGCCCAGCGCGGTGCCGTCGTGATGGGCAACGGCGAGGACGTGGCGCCCGGGGCCGGGGTTCAGCGTCGCGACGATGTTGCGGACCCGGGCGCAGGCGACCGCGCGGACGCGGGGATGGCTGTTGCAGGCGAAATCGTCGGTCACCTGCGGCTGGAGGCCGAGCGCGCGAAGCTCGGCGACGATCCGCTCGCGCACCGCATCGCCGTCGGCGCTGTCGACCGGATGCGGCCGCTGGTCGCCGAGGACGCGGCGCAGCCGCTCGAGCGCCCGGCTCGTGTCGAAGCCGCCGGCCTCGACCTCTGCGGCAACCTGCGGCAGCTCCAGCATCTGGCCGCGCAGCGAAA
>DASWMB010000235.1:0-2878 GCA_036399955.1 Allosphingosinicella sp.
CGAACGCGCCGCAAAAGTCGGCGACGGTGGAGACCCATCCGAAAAAGGTCTCGACATTGTAGACGCTCGCCTTCTGCAGGTATTCCGGACCCGCCTGGTGAGTCGCGTTCTCCAGCATGATCCCGAAATATTCGAGGAAGAAACCGTCGCGCAAAGTCGATTCGACGCAGACGTTGGTGGCGATTCCGACCAGCACGATGTTGCGGATGCCGCGCGAGCGAAGCACGGAATCGAGCTGCGAGTTGAAGAAGCCGGAGTAGCGCGTCTTTGCGAGAACGACGTCGCCCGGCTTCGGCGCGAGGGCCTCGACCAGCTCATAGTCCCAGCCGCCGCGGGCGAGCAGCTTGCCCTCCAGCTCGGGGCGGGAACGCATGGTCTTGAGGGCGTTCGACTTGTGCCAGTTGGGCGAGCCGGGGCCGCCGGCGTCGACATAAGCGTCGTCCCAGCCGTTCTGGAAATAGATGACGGTCATGCCGACCGCGCGTGCGGTCTCGACGACCTTGGCGGTCTGCTCGATCACGGCCGCCGCGCCGCCGATGTCGAAGCCGGCGAGATCGAGATATCCGCCCGTTGAGGCATAGGCGTTCTGCATGTCGACGACGATCACGGCCGTCTCGTCGACGCAGACGCGGATCGCCTCCGGCCGGGCGGGCAGGGTCACCATGCGGCGCGTCGTAACGTCCCGTCCGGCACCGGCCTCCACCGTCATCGCGTCCTCCCGAAGCCACGCATGTTCACCAGATGCCGGTGCCGCACAAGCCGCTACTGCGGGAACGAGCCGGCGAAGACGGTGTCCGCCAGCGGACGGCGCCCGCTCGGATGCTCGCGGGCGCGCTGCTTCTCGTCAAGGATCGCCGGATCGCCGATCCTGCCGATGACGCAGGCCGCCTCGATCCGGTAGCGCTCGGGAACCGCAAGCTCCGCGTAGGCGAGATCGTACTGGATGCCGGACATGCCGTGGGCGTGATAGCCCATCCGCGTCGCCTGCAGAGCGAGCGAGACCCACGCCGAGCCGGCGTCGAAGCTGTGCGTGCGCGATTCCTGTGCGCTCCCCTCCCTGCCCGTCATCGGCGTCCGGTCGGAGAGGATGTAGACCAGCACGGAGGCGCTGTGCGCCCAGCCCTGGTTCCAGGGGATGAGCAGCCCGAGGAACCGTTCCCAGTTCGCATCGCCGCGCTTGGCGTAGAGGAAGCGCCAGGGCTGGGAGTTGAAGGCTGAGGGCGCCCATCGCGCCGCCTCGAAGATGCTCATGAGGTCGGCATCGGGCACCTCGGAGCCGTCGAAGGCCCGAGGCGACCAGCGTTCGAGGAAGAGCGGGTCGACGGGGTGATCGGGCTGGCGCATGGCCTATCTCTCGGCGCGTGCGAGCGCGCTGGCAAGCCGCGCCGCGTCTTCCTATGTGGGCGCCCATGTCCGCACCCGTTCTCGCTTTTGAAGATCTCGGCCTCATCCAGGGCTCCGGCTGGCTGTTTCGCGGCATCGACCTGTTCGTCGGTGCGCGCGACCGGCTGGCGCTGATCGGCCGCAACGGCGCGGGGAAGACGACGCTGCTCAAATGCCTCGCCGGCCTCATCGACACCGACGAGGGGCGGCGGACGATCGTGCCGGGCACCAAGGTGGTGCTGCTCGAGCAGGATCCCTCAGTCGAGCGCTTCGCCACGCTGCGCGAGTTCACCGCCAGCGGACCCGACGCGCCGCCGGCGCACGAAGTGGACGCGATCGCGACCCAGATCGGCATCGATCTCGACCGGCCGGCAGCGACGGCGAGCGGCGGCGAGCGGCGGCGCGCGGCGATCGCCCGCGCCCTCGCGCAGGACCCGGACGTGCTGCTGCTCGACGAGCCGACCAATCATCTCGATCTCGGCGCCATCCAGTGGCTGGAGGACTGGCTCGGCCGCTATTCGGGCGCCTTCATCGCGATCAGCCACGACCGGACGTTCCTGAAGCGCCTCACCCGTTCCTCGCTCTGGCTGGACCGGGGCGGCCTCCGGCGCGCGGAGATCGGCTTCGGCGGCTTCGACGCCTGGACCGAGCGGGTCTATGAGGAGGAAGCGCGCAACGCCGAGCGGCTCGACGCGAAGCTCAAGATCGAGGAGCATTGGCTGCTGCGCGGCGTCACCGCACGCCGCCGGCGCAACCAGGGCCGGCTCACCAAGCTCCACGAGATGCGGGCCACGCGGGCGGCGATGCTCGGCCCCGCGGGCGTCTCGAAGCTCGGCCTCGCCACCGACGACGTCAAGACCAAGACGGTCATCGAAGCGGAGGCGGTCACCAAGCGCTTCGACGACCGCGCCATCATCCGCGATTTCTCGCTCAAGGTGCAGCGCGGCGACCGCATCGGCCTGGTCGGCGCGAACGGCACGGGCAAGACGACGCTGCTGAGGCTGCTCACCGGCGAGATCGAGCCGGACGAGGGCAAGGTGACGCGCGCCAGGACGCTGTCCGGCGTGATCATCGATCAGCAGAGGAAGCTGCTCGACCCCGACAAGAAGGTGCGCGACCTGCTCGCCGACGGCAGCGACTGGATCGACGTCCGGGGAGTGCGCAAGCACGTCCAGGGCTATCTCAAGGAGTTCCTGTTCGAGCCGGGCCTGATCGAGGCGAAGATCGGGACCCTCTCCGGCGGCGAGCGCTCTCGGCTGCTGCTCGCGCGCGAGTTCGCCCGCCGCTCCAACCTCCTGGTCCTCGACGAGCCCACCAACGACCTCGACCTCGAAACCCTCGACCTGCTGCAGGAGATGCTGACCGACTATACCGGCACGCTGATCCTGGTCAGCCACGACCGCGACTTCCTCGACCGCGTGGCGACGCTCACCATCGCGATGGAGGGGGACGGCCGCGCCACGCCCTATGCGGGGGGCTGGACCGACATGATGGC
>DASWMB010000236.1:0-10551 GCA_036399955.1 Allosphingosinicella sp.
GGGGCGCAGCTCGCGGCGATGCTCGGCCTCCCTTACGCCTTCGCATCCCATTTCGCGCCGGGGCTCATGGAGGAGGCGATCCACGTCTACCGCACGAGCTTCCGCCCGTCCGAGCAGCTCGACCGCCCCTATGTCATGCTCGGCTTCAACGTCTTCGCCGCCGACACGGACGAGGAGGCGCAGCTCCTCGCCACCTCGCTGATGCAGGCCTTCGTCAACCTGCGCACCGGACGCCCCGGCAAGCTGCCGCCGCCGGTTCCGGACTATCTGGAGACGCTGCCGCCGACCGGTCGGCGGATGCTCGAGGAAGTGCTCTCCTGCTCCGCGATCGGCGCGCCTGCGACGGTGGAGGCGGCGCTCGGCGCTTTCGTCGAGCGGACCGGGGCCGGCGAGCTGATGGTGACCTCGCAGATCTTCGACCAGGCGGCGCGGCTGCGCTCCTACGCGATCGCCGCCGGGGCGGCCGGGCTCAGCGGCGCCGCGGCAGCGTGAAGGTGAAGCGTGCGCCCTGCCCGGGCGCGCTGTCGACTGCGATGTCGCCGCCCATCGCCCGGGCGAGCCGCCGCGCGATGTAGAGCCCGAGGCCCGTGCCCCCCGGCTCGGCCGGATCGACCCGCTCGAACTTGTCGAAGATCCGGTCGTGGTTCTCGGGCGCGATGCCTTTGCCCTGGTCGGCGACGACGATCGCGACCCGATCGCCCTCCTCTTCCGCGCGGATCCAGACCGCGGCGCCCTCGGGCGAATAGCGGATGGCGTTGGCGATGAGGTTCATCAGCACCTGGAGTGCGCGCTTGAATTCGCCGGTGGCGGGGAGCCTTTCGTCCTCGCCGGGCCGGTCGATCCGCACGCGCCGGTCAGCGGCGCGCACCGAGAGGAGGCCGCCGGCGCGGCGGGCGACGTCGGCGAGGTCGATCGGCTCGAGCTCGGGTCGGAAGTCCGGCCGCTCGATCGCCTGCAGGTCGACGAGGTCGTCGACGAGGGCGAGCAGATGGCGCGCCGCCGCGGCGATGTCGCAGGCATAGGATTCATAGTCGCTGCTGAGCGGGCCGCCGCCGCGGGCGCTGATCGTCTCGGCGCTGGTGATGATCTGGTCGAGGGGCAGGCGCAGCGCCTTGTCGAGCCGTTCTCCGAAGGCCGGCGCGTCGGCGGAGGCGGGCTCGGCCGACCAGCCGCGATCGTTGGCGGGCGCGGAGGCGGGCTGCGGGCGGGCGGTGCTCGCCGAGCCGCGGAAGCCGGCGAAGCGGCCCATGCCGTCGATCAGCGGCACGCCGGAAAGCTCGTAGCGGGCGTGGGAGCCGCTGCGCAGCTCCGCGGCTTGTCCGTCGAATCGGGTCTGCTCGGCGAGCGCGGTGAGGATCGGGAGCGAGCCGTCGGCGCCCTCGCGAAAGCGGAACAGGCGGGTCAGCTGCTTGCCGATCATCTCGGCCGGGGAGCGGCCGATCGCGGCGGCGGCGCCGGCCGACAGGCTGGTGAGGCGCAAAGTCTCGTCCGTCTCCCACATCCAGTCGGCAGCGGCGCGGAGGAAATCGGCTTCGCGCTCGCTGTCGGGCGCCTCGGTTGCGGAGGCGGCGTGACGCTGCGTCCAGCCGGTGATGCTGAGCGCGACCTCGCGCCCCTCGGGCGAGGCGCGGACCCAGAGATCGATGTCCAGCTCGCCGTCGGCGGCGATCGCCGCGCGCGAAACAGGGATGCCGAGCCGGCGCGACAAGCGCGCGAGCGCGGCGATCTGGGGTACGGCGAGGACGCCCCCTTCCCTGCCGCCGGCGCGACGGTGAAGCGCGAGCAAGGGCGGATCGGCGGCGACGAGGCGGCCTTCCGCATCGACGCGGCCGAGCACGGGCCGGCTCTCGGCCATGGCCGCGCCGCCGCTCATGCCGCCTCGGCCGGCGGGCGGGCGCGGGTCGAGAGCCGCGCGACTGAGGCGCGATAGCCCGGGTCCGCCTGCCAGAGCCGAAGCACGTCGCGGGCCGCATCCTCGTCGAGCCCGTCGAACAGCTCGAGCTGCTCTTCCGTTGCGTCCGCCTCGGCACCGGAGAAGAGGCGGCCGTGGGCGTTGAGGAGGAGAAGGATGGCCGCGGCGTCGGCGCGGGCGATGCAGGCGGCGCGGAGCAGCAGAGCGGGGCCGCGGCCGCGCGGGTCCGAGAGGACTTCCCATGCGGCGGAATGATCGAGGCCGGTGAGGGCGGCAGTGCCGGCAATGAACAAGGGTAGCGCACCTTCACCGAGCAGCCGGGCGAGCAAGGCGCCGTCGAGGCGGCCGGAGCGCGCGAGGCGGCCGGCGAGGCGCACCGCCCGCACCTCGAAGGCGTCGCCTTCGTCGTAGGCGGTGAGGAGCGCCGAAGCGGCCTGCTGGATCGCGCCGTCGACGGCGCCGACGCCGTGCTGCTGGACGATGTAGTGGCGCAGCGCCGCAGCGACGAGCCACACGAGCCGGTGCTGGAGGTCGGCCGGAAGCTCGACGCGGCCCATCACCGGCTCCTGAAAGCGATCGAAGCGGCGGCTGCGCGCGGTCACCAGGTCCATGGCGTCGGCGGCGATGTCGGGATCGCCGTCGCGCATCAGCTCGAGCAGATAGTCCTCGCCGCCCGCCTGGGCATAAGCCTTCCAGAAGCGGTGCTCCTCGACGCGGCGGACGAGGATGGTGCCGAGCTCGGCGTCGCCCAGCACGGAGGCCCGCTCGAGGATCGGAAGCGCGATCGCGACATGAGCGGAGGAGAGGGCGGCATGGAGCCCTTCGCGATCGCGGAAGCGCTCGGCGAGCGAGGCGCGGAGCTGGTCCTCGATCCCGCCGACGAGACGGGCGAGGAGAGCGGCGGCGGTGAGACGCTGCCACTCGCTGAGGCGGGTGCGCTCGGGGAGGAGGAGGTCGGTCGCGGCCACGGCGAAACGCTCGCGCGCAGCCGCCAGCAGCAGCCGTGCGGCGTCGCTCTTGCTCTCGCGCCTCTCTCGCCCCTCGTCGGACATGGCTCGTTTCCTAAGGGAGCAAGGTTAAATCGCCGCTAATCCTGATCCGGCGCCGCAGCCGGCGCGGAATGGACCGCGCGCTGCGCCCAGAAGAAGGAGGCGACGGCATAAGCGAACAGCGCGAACAGCCCGAGGAGCCAGATCCCCGCGGCCGCGAAAGGCAGCATCAACCAGGTCATTCCCTTCCGCTCGGCGAGGAAGAGGAGGCCGCTGGGCTCCTGCCCCTCGATCTCGAAGCGCTGGGCGAGGAGAAACAGGAGGATCGCCGAGGCGAGGAGGATGCTCCCCCAGCCGTGAAAGCGCCCGAGCGACAGCCCCAGCGCAAGGATGCCGGCGGCAGCGAAGGCGGGGAGAAGGTGGCTCCACCAGCTGTGGCCGATCCCCTCCTGGAGGCGGAGGCGCGCCAACCGGTCGGCGATGCCGTCGAGCGGGCTCGCGAGCAGCATCAGGATGAGACCGAGCCAGAGATAGTGCCAGACGAAGGCCGCGGCGCCGAGCGCCGTCAGAGCCATGGCGACGAGCCCGATCATGCGCGGCGTCACCGCTGCGCCCATCAGCGCGTGCGTCGCGGCACGCTCGACCGGCCCGAGCAGATATTGCGAGATCCAGTCGCCGCGGCCCGATGCGGCACGGCGCACGATCCGGTCGTGCACGGCGGAAAGATCGGCGAGCCGCTCGGCGATGACGAGATCGCCCTCCCCGGCCTCGCCGCGGACCGAGAGCATGCGCGCGCCGGCCTGGACCGCGCGGCGGAGCAGGGTCGATTGCGGATCCCAGTCGCGCAGCATCGCTGCGGTGTCGGCGAGGAGGGCGCCGTCGATCATCGCGACGCCGGCCCAGCGCGATTCGGCGTCGATCCGCTCGAACCGGTCGTCGACGCTCGCGTCCGGCAGGGTGAGCAGGGCCGGCGGCGAGGCGGCGGCGAGGCGGCGCAGATGGCCCTCATCGCCGATGAAGCCGTCGGCGAGGAGCAGCAGCGGCTCGGACGGATCGACCTGCTCCGCCGCTTCCTCGGCGCTGCGTGCGAGCAGGACGCCGAGACCGTCGCGGCGGAGACGGTCGATCGCGCCGAGGAGCTCGGGCGGCACGCGCTCGACCAGGATCAGGATGCGCCGGGCGCCGGCGAGCGAGGCGAGCTTCGCCTGGCGCTCGATCAGGGTGCGGCCGGCGAGCGGGAGCACGGCGCGCAGCGGCCCGCCGGGCTCGTCCGATTCCTGATAGGCCGATATCAATGCCGTCAGCGCCACAAGCGCTCGTCCTCCCGCCGCTGCCTCGAAACTAGGCTGCGCGGCGGGCGCTTGAAAGGCGTTTCAGGTCACGTGCCCGCGAAATCGTCGATCGCGGCTGAAAGCTTCCTCAGCACGACGGGGTCCCCGGGGGCGCCGTCCAGTGCTTCGTCGGCAAGGCCGAGCAGGCCGATCGCGCCGAAGCTGGCGGCGACGCTCTTGAGGCGCGAGGCCGCGATCCGCCAGTTCGCGTCGCAGCGCGAGCGTCCCATCAGGTCCAGCTGGCGCGCCGCGCTCTCGACGAAGGCGCCGCGAAGCTCCGCCATGAGGAGCGGGTCCGCGCCGACGGCGGCGGCGAGCGAGGCGTTCAAGGCTCCGGGATCGTAGGCCATGCCACTGCGGATAACCGAAGGCCGTTAACGCGGCGTTTCACGGGGTTGGGGCGGCGGCGCTTTCATGGCGCCCGAAACATGGTAAACATTCCCTTATGAGCACGGGGGCAGAGCGCGCCGAAGCGCGGCAGGACGAGGGGGCGGCCTTTTCCGTCGGCGATGATGGAGCCGTCCATTATGACGACTTCATCGGGCGCGCGCCGGAGGCCGAGCCCGCCGCGGGCGTCGCGGAGCCCGAGGCGGACCGCACGAAGGGAAGGACCCTCCTCGCCGTCCTGCTGATCGTGCTGGCGCTGGGCTGGCTCGGCGCCGCGGGCTGGGCGATCCACCAGTCCGGCGTCGCGCCGACGCTGCAGGCGGCGGTGAGCTGGATCGCGACCCTGAGCGTGCCGCTGGTGCTGCTCGGCATGATCTGGATCGCCTTCGGCCGCAGCTCGCGGCGCGAGACCGAGCGCTTCACCCGCGCCGTCGCCGAGATGCGCCGCGAATCGAGCGCGCTCGAAAGCGTGCTCGCGATCGTCGCCGGACGGATCGAGGAGAACCATTCCCGGCTCACCGACGAGGCGGCGCGGCTGATGGCGCTCGGCGACGAGGCGTCGGACCGGCTCGGCCGAGTCACCCATTATCTCTCCCGCCAGAGCGCCGAGCTCGACAAGCGGTCGCAGGCGCTGGAGGCGGCGGCGGAGCATGCGCGGGTCGACATCGGCGTCCTCCTCCACGATCTGCCGCGCGCCGAGGAGCAGGCGCGTGCCGTCGCCGGCGCGATGCGCGAGGCAGGGCTTTCCGCCCATGAGCAGGCGGGCGCGCTCGAAGGCCAGCTCGCCGCGCTCGCCGCCCGCGGCCGCGAGGCGGACGAGACGGTGGGTTCCGCGGCGCAGCGGCTCGGCGCCCATGTCGCCCGGATCGAGAGCAGCGCCGGATCGGCGAGCGAACGCATCGAGCAGGCGGCGGGCGCGCTCAGCGCCACCGTCGACAATGCCCTCGCCCGCGCCTCGGACGCGGTCGAGGCGACCCGCGCCGGCCTCGAGGCGCAGGGCACGGCGATGCTCGCCGGCATTGAGCAGAGCCGCGCCGGCTTCGAGGAAGCGGGCGCCGAGGCAAGCCGGCGCCTCGCCGAGCGGCTCGACCTGGTCGGCGGCAAGATCGAGGCGCTGGCGGCGACGCTGGCCGCACAGGACGCGGCGAGCCACGCCCTCGTCACCGGCCTCTCGCGCGACCTCGGGGAGCTCGAGACGCGGTTCGCGTCGCTCGACCGGACCGGCGGCGAGAGCCATGAGCGGCTCGCCGCATCGATGGAGGCGGTGCGCGGCTCGGTCGAGCGGCTCCACGCCGGCATGGGCGAGGGCGACGCCCAGGCGGGCGCGCTGGCGACGCGGGCGCGCGAGATCACCGAAGCGCTCGACGGCCTGTCGGCGCAGCTCCAGATCGAGATTCCCGATGCGCTCGGCACGATCGAGGCGCAGGCGGGGCGGACCCGCGAGGCGGCCGAATCGGTGGCGCCCTCGGTCGAGGCGGCGCGGGCGCTGGCCGAGAATGTGTACGAGGCCGGAGCGCGGCTCGAGGCGCTGTCGCTGGCGATCGCGGGCGAGGAGCAGGCGAGCCGCTCGCTGTTCGAGGGGATCGAGCGCGAAGTGGCGGCGATCGACGCACGCTTCGCGCAGCTGCGCGAGAGCGGCGAGTTCAATGCCGGGCGCCTGACCGGCGTCATGACGGAGGTGCGCGAGTCTCTCCAGGGGCTCCACGGCGAGGTGCGCGAGGGCCATGAGGCGACCGGCCTCACCGTCGAGCGCGTGCAGGCGATCGCGCAGACCCTCGCCTCGATCTCGGCCCAACTCTCCGGCGAGGTGCCGGCGGCGCTCGGTGCCGTCGAGTTGCATGCCGCGCGCGCCGGCGAGGCGGCGCGGGCGATCCTCCCGGACGTCGAGACTGTGCAGGCGGCGGCGGGCGCGGCGGCGGGGAGCCTCGCCGAGGGCGAAGCCTCGATCGGCCGCCAGCAGCAGGAGCTGGGGCAGTTGCTCGCGACGATCAGCGAAGCGGTCGCGGTCGCCGAGGACAAGGTGCGCTCGCTCGCGGCGGCGGCCGGCGAGGCGGACAGCGAGGCGCAGCGGCTGGTGAACGGCACCGCGCCCGAGCTGATCGATGCGCTGGTCCGGGTGCGCGAGGCGGCGAACCAGGCCGCACACCATGCGCGCGAAGCGATCGCGGCGGTGATCCCGGAGAGCCTCGCGGCGCTCAGCGAGGCGAGCCGCGACGCGGTCAGCGAGGCGGTGACCGAGCCGGTCCAGGAGAAGCTGGCGCAGCTCGGAATCATGTCCGAAGCGGCGGTGGCGACCGCACGGCGCGCCTCGGAACGGCTCACCCGCCAGCTCGTCACCATCGGCGAGACCGCGGCGGCGATCGAGGCGCGGATCGATCAGGAGCGCGCCGCCCGCGAGGAGAAGGACGCCGAGACGCTCAGCCGCCGCGTCGCCCTCCTGATGGAGTCGCTCAACTCGACCGCGATCGACGTCACCAAGATCCTGTCGAACGAGGTGACCGACACCGCCTGGGCGGCCTATCTGAAGGGCGACCGCGGCGTCTTCACGCGGCGCGCCGTGCGCCTGCTCGAGAGTGGCGAGGCGCGCGAGATCCTGCGCCATTACGAGGAGGAGCCGGAGTTCCGCGAGCAGGTCAACCGCTACATCCACGACTTCGAATCGATGCTGCGGCGGGTGCTGGCGGACAAGGACGGATCGCCGCTTTCGATCACCCTCCTCTCCTCGGACATGGGCAAGCTCTACGTCGCGCTCGCCCAGTCGATCGAGCGGCTGAGGAACTAGCTGGAGCGCTCCTTCGGCGGCGCGGCCCAGTCGAGCATGTCGATCGAGATCCAGCCGTAGCTCCAGTTGGCGTAGAACAGCGCGAACAGGATCGTGGCGAGGATCGACGCGCGGATCGCCGCGAGGCCGAAGCGGTAGCCGTGCGGCGCGCTGTCGGCGTGGCCGGGCGTCCGCTCCACCCCCGCTTCCTCGTCGGTGCGGACGCCGAACGGCAGGACGAGGAACAGGCTCATCGTCCAGAACAGCAAGTAGACGGCGACGGCGGAGACCGGGTGCAACGTCAGACCCGGACGACGAGCACGTCGACGACGGGCTTCTTGCCCGTCCATTCCGTCGCGCAGCGGCGCACCGCCAGCCGCACCGCTTCCCGCAGCTTGTCCTCGCTCTTCTGGCCCCCCCGTGCCGCGGCGGCCGCCGCGTCCGCCGTCTCGCCGAGAAAGGCGTCGCGGTCCTCCTCGACCGGAATGCCCTCGAGCGCGAGCTGCGGCTCGCCGCGAAGCCGCCCCTGCGCGTCGAGGGCGACGGCAACCGAGATGACGCCGCTCGCCGAGATCCGCCTGCGCTGGTTCATCGTCGTGCCGTCGGCGGTCAGCATCACGTCGCCGTCGAGGACCAGGCGTCCGACCCGCTCCTCGCCGATCTTCACCGGTCCGTCCGGAGCGAGGCGGATCACGTCGCCATTCTCCTGGACGATGCTCTTCGGAATCCCCTCCTCCAGCGCGAAGCGGCGATGCTCGTGGAGATGGCGGCTCTCGCCGTGGACGGGGATCAGTATCTGCGGCCTGATCCAGTGGTACATGGCGGCAAGCTCCGGCCGCGCCGGATGCCCGGAGACGTGAACATGCGCCTGGCGCTCCGTGATCGTCTTGACGTCGGCGCGGGCGAGCGCGTTCATGATGCGGCCGATCGCCAGCTCGTTGCCCGGGATTTGGCGCGAGGAGAAGACCACGGTGTCCCCCTCGGTGAGCTTGATCGTGTGCTCGCCCGCCGCGATCCGCGCCAGCGCCGCGCGCGCTTCTCCCTGCCCGCCGGTGGCGACGATCAGCACGTCGCGCCGCGGCAGCGACATGGCGGTGTCCCAGTCGATCGGCTCGGGGAAATCCTTCAGATAGCCGGTGCTTTTCGCCACCCTCAGGATCCGGTCCAGCGACCGGCCGGCGACGCACAGCCTCCGGTTGGTCGCGCGCGCGACGCGGCCGAGGGTGTGGAGACGCGCGGCATTGGACGCGAAGGTGGTGACGACCACCCTCCCCTTCGCCGCCGCGACCACGTCCTCGAGCCCGCCGCGCACCGTCGCCTCCGATCCCGACGGCTCCGGATTGAACACGTTGGTCGAATCGCAGACCAGCGCCAGCACGCCTTCGTCGCCGATCGCCTTCATGGCATCGTCGCTGGTCGGGCGTCCGATCTGCGGCGCCGCGTCGAGCTTCCAGTCGCCGCTGTGGAAGACGCGGCCGTAGGGCGTGTCGATCAGCACCGCGTTCGCCTCGGCAATCGAATGGGCGAGCGGCACATAGCGCAGGCCGAACGGCCCGAGCCGGAATTCTCCCTCCATCTCGATGACGTTGAGCTCGACGTCGTCGATCAGTCCCTCCTCCTCGAGCTTCCCCGCGATCAAGGCGGCCGTGAACGGCGTCGCGTAAAGCGGCACGCCCAGATCGGCGGCGAGATAGGGGATGGCGCCGATATGGTCCTCATGGCCGTGGGTGATGACGATTCCGAGCAGGTCCCGCCGCCGCTCCTCGATGAAGGACAGATCCGGCAGCACCAGCTCGACCCCGGGATAGAAAGGGTCGGCGAAGGTCATGCCGAGATCGACCATGATCCACTTGCCCTGGCAGCCGTAGAGATTGACGTTCATGCCGATCTCGCCCGAGCCGCCGAGCGCCAGGAAAAGGAGTTCTTCGCCGGGTGTCATGCTATTCCTTCGTTGGTGCCGGTCACGTCGTCCCGGCGGAGGCCGGGATCTCGGCGAGGCTTCGCTCTGCATCTGCGCCGGCGCGCTCTCGTCCTGAGATGCCGGCCTCCGCCGGCATGACGATCCTGCTCAGCTTTGGCTCCGCTTCCAGAGCAAAGCCAGCCCCTGAACGGTAAGGTC
Source organism: Allosphingosinicella sp. (assembly GCA_036399955.1). Lineage (GTDB taxonomy): Bacteria > Pseudomonadota > Alphaproteobacteria > Sphingomonadales > Sphingomonadaceae > Allosphingosinicella. The sequence goes on from DASWMB010000236.1 coordinate 9,500, forward strand.
CGGCTCGATCGAATCGAAGATGTCGCTGTGCTCGTCGAACAACACCGCGAGCCCGCCGGTCGCGACGACGGTCACCGGGCGGCCGATCTCCGCCTTCATCCGCGCGATCAGGCCCTCGATCATCGCGACATAGCCCCAATAGATGCCGATATGCATCTGGTCCTCGGTCGTCCGGCCGATCACCGAACTGCTTTCCGGCGCCTCGATCGCGACGCGCGGCAGCCTGGCGGCGGCGGCTACCAGGGCATCGAGCGAGAGGTTAATGCCCGGTGCGATGATCCCGCCTTTATAGGCGCCGGAGAAGTCCACGACGTCGAAGGTGGTCGCGGTCCCGAAGTCGACGACGATGAGGTCGCCTTCGTGCAGCGTGTGCGCCGCGATCGCGTTCAGCACCCGGTCGGCGCCGACGCTGCGCGGCTCAGCGACGTCGAGCTCGACGCCCCACTCCGTCTCCCCCTGCCCCGCCACCAGTGGCTCGACGCCGAAATACTTGACCGCGAGCACCGACAGGTTGTGGAGCGCGCGCGGCACCACGGTGCCGATGATCACCGCCTCGACGTCCGAGCGCGCATAGCCTTCGAGTTCGAGCAGCTGGTGGAGCCACACCGCATATTGGTCCGCCGTCCGCCGGGCGTCGGTGGCGATCCGCCACCGCGCACGGATCACCCCGTCCTCGAGCAAGGCGAAGACGATGTTCGTGTTTCCGGCATCGACGGCGAGCAGCATGCGCGCTCCCTAGCGGGATCGGATCAGATCAGGAAGACGTCGCCCGCATGGAGGACGCGCACGGTGCCGTCGGCGCGGCGGAGGCGAAGCGCGCCGGTCTCGTCGAGACCGTCGAACAGGCCTTCCTCGCCTGCTGCCCGGAGCGCCGTGCCCAGCGGATGGGCGGCGGCGAGCCACGCGCGGCGCACGGGCGCGATGCCCTCGCTCCGCCAGCGGACGAGCCACCGGGCGAAGATGTCGGCAAGCGCTTCGTGTACCACTTGCGGTTCGGGCGCGGCACCGGCGAGGGCGGCGATGCTGATCGCGGAGCGGTCGAGATCCTCTGG
>DASWMB010000237.1:0-3501 GCA_036399955.1 Allosphingosinicella sp.
AAGAAGCAGGAGGAACTGCTGGGCGTGCTGCTGAAGCGCGACCCGAGCAGCTTCACCCACCGGGAGGCGTGGCTGACCAACCAATTCTCGATGGCCGAGCTGGAGGCCGCCCGGGGCGAGCGCGGCCCGGCGCTGGAGCGACTGCGACGCGCTCTCGCCATGGTGGAGGAGATGACTCGCAAGGACCCCACGAACCGCGCCTGGGCCCGGCGAAAGGAGCACATCGAGCGTGATCTTGCTCTTTTCCAACCTCCCGGTTCGAAGGGAACGGGACGGGAGCGGAGATGAGGAAGCCGGCAGTTTCCGTTTTTTGGGCCACTCGCCATCGGCTAGTTCCAGTTCGGTCGTCGCGTGATCCCCGTCACGGCAGTTGGGAGCACTTCGATGTTAAGCTTCTCCACTGCTGAACGATCCCTTGATCATCAGCTTGGGAGGAAAGTCAAAATGGAAGACCCTTTGAAGAAACTTCAGCACTCTCCTCTCGGAGAAACGAAATTTGTCTCAGAATGGACGATGGATGTGTTGATCGATATCGATCATTCGAAGAAAAGGAAACTCAGGTTCAGACGTCAGATTCTCAAACCGACGAAGACCAGAGAAGAGCTCGATCTTCCAGAAAACTTTGTCAAGCGGCAGCCTATAACTGATCTATTGAATATACCTGTCGAAATAGACTGTTATATTCGTATGCGGCTCCTATCAGGCAAGGTCGACTGGCGCTGGAGGAGGCAAGATGCGATTACAACCGTCGAGTCTATGCAGACTATGTACACCGATCTTAGGTACTTGTGCAATGGACGTTGGGAATGTGAAGCGGGGCCCGACGATATATGCGACACAATACGCTTCGGCGCCCGGGCGCGGCCGAAGGGGTCGCCTCCAACCAAAGACGCTTTTAACATGAACATCGTGCTCGATTGGGGTTCCGACGGCGTGCTGCCGATCACGATCGATCCCGATATTTTGAATCCGCGGTCGTGAGATAGGGCGGCGGGCGCCCGCTTGCCGTAAGGAGCAATCCTTGCGAGGTACGAGATGATGTCGGGATTGGCCCAAATCTTGAGCTATGCGCGAGCGGGTGCCCTCGATTACGCCTGGCAACGCTTCGGGGAGGAGGGGTTCCTCTCCGAGGCGGCCAGTCCGATCGTGCTCAACGTCAAGGGGCGGCTGCTGAAGGCCCTGGCGGCGCGCGCGCCGGGCGCCCAGCGCGTCTCCCTCTTCGCCGCGGCCGCTTCTGCCTATGAATCCGCCGCGGCCATCGCTCCGTCGAGCTACTCGCTGATCAACGCTGCGACCCTGTATTTCCTGGCGTCCGACCCGGAGCGGGCGCGCTCGCTCGCCGAACGCACCCGCAGCCTCGTCGACGCGGAGCCGGACGAGCCTGAAACCCCTTACTGGCGCTCCGCCACGCGCGCCGAGGCGCTCCTCCTCTTAAACCGCGAGGCAGAAGCCCGCGCCGCCTTCGCCGAAGCGATCGCCCTCGCCCCGCAGGCGTGGGAGGATCACGCCTCGACGCTGCGCCAGTTCGCGCTGATCCTCGACGCGCAGGGCAAGGATGCCGCCTGGCTCGATGCGCACCGCCCGCCGCGCTCGCTCCATTTCGGCGGGCACATGTCGTTCGACGCCGGGGTGTCGCGGCGGGAGCATCTCGACGACAAGATCGCGGCCTTGCTCGACGAGGAAAAGGTAGGGTTCGGCTATGGCGCGCTCGCCGCCGGCGCCGATATCATCGTTGCCGAGGCGCTGGTCGGGCGCGGGGCCGAGCTGCACGCGGTGCTTCCCGGCGGCGCCGAGACGTTCGCGGCCGTTTCCGTCGATCCGTTCGGCACGGTGTGGCGCCAGCGTTTCGACGCCTTGCTCGGGCGGGCGGCGACGGTGCGGGCGGTGCGGCCGCTTGGCGCGCCGCCCGACCCGGAGACGATCGCGCTGGCCGACGAGATCGCGATGGGCGCGGCGGCGATGAACGCGCGCCGGCTCGAAAGCCACGCGCTGCAGCTGCTCGTCGCCGACGCCGACGCCGGCGAGCGCGACCCCGCCGGCGCCTCGGCCGGGTGGCGGCAGCGTGTCGTCGCCGCGCCGCGCGAAGCCGCCGCCGCCGCCGCGGCCGGCCTCCCCTCCGCCGCGCACCGGCGGCTGGCGCTGCTCACGATCCGCGCCGAGGCGGGCGACGCGCTGGCGGCGATCGCGGCCGGCCTTCAAGGCGAGCCGCCGGCCGTGCTCGGCCCTTATTATACCGGCCGCGAGATCGTCGTCGGCTATGCCGGGCCCGCCGAGGCCGCCGCGACGGCGGTCAAGCTCGCCACGGAAGCCGGCGCGGCAGTCGGCGGCCATTACGGCGTCGCGCAGCCGGTGCGCGATCCGTTCGGCGGCGAGCTCCGGATCGGCGGCGACGCCGCCGCGCTGGCCGCCGGCGCCGCGGCGTCGGCGCCGCCGGGCTCGGCCTGCGTCACCGCCGATTTCGCCGCCGCCCTCGCCGCCTCGGGCGAGGCGCGCGTCCATTCCGAGCTCATCGGCGAGCTCGACGCGCGCGACGGCAGCGAGCCGGTCGAGCTCTACGCGCTGAAGCCGCGGCTATAAGATCTCGGCTTCGAGCCGCCCCGGCGCGACCACCACCAGCGCATCCGGCTCCCGGCGAAGGATCCCGCGCCGCTCGAGCGCGTTGACCGTGCGCGAGACCGTCTCGCGCGTCGTCCCCACCTGCATTCCAAGCTCCGCGAGCACCGGCGGCGGACGGATCGCGAGCCCCTCGCCGGCGCGCGCGCGCCTCAGCAATTCCGCGCACACCCGCCCGCTGGCCGAAAGCGCCGCCCGCTCGAACATGCGCGTCGACGTCGCCCGCAGCCGCTTCAGCAATATCCGCGACAGCGCCAGCCCGATACAGCCGTGCCGCTCCGCCAGCCCGACCAGGACGCCCGCCTCGAGCAGGAACGAGCGCACCTCCTCGACCGCGACCACATCGGCATCCTCCTCGACCGCGTCGAGCCCGCCCAGCGCGCCGAACAGGTCGCCCGGCCCCAATTCGTGGAGCAGCACCATCTGCCCGTCCACGCCGTAGACCAGCGCGTGGCATCGCCCCAGGATGATCAGATACAGCGCGCTCGGCCGGTCCCCCTGCCGCAGCAGATGCGCTCCGGCCGCGTACAGCCGCACCCGCCCCAGGCCCAATATCCGTTCCGAAAGCTCGGGAGCGCAGCCGAGCGCGGCCCTGACGGCGTTGAGATCGACCGGATCGAACAGAAGCTCCTCCGCGCTTAGGCGCCCCGAGCCTAAAGCGATACGCCGGCAAAATACATGGCCCCAAGTACACGGCCCCCGCGCCGCGGGCGGCCGCCGCTCCACGGCTCTCAAATCGCTGCAGGTAAAATGGTCGGGGAGAGAGGATTCGAACCTCCGGCCCCTGCCTCCCGAAGACAGTGCTCTACCAGGCTGAGCTACTCCCCGACCGGTGCGTCCGGCCCCTTTAGGGGACCCACCGGGAGACAGGTGGCGGGTCTATAGGGA
>DASWMB010000238.1:0-2789 GCA_036399955.1 Allosphingosinicella sp.
CCCCTCGCGCGCCGCCGCCGCCGCCAGCGACCGCGCCGCCGGCTTGTCCTCGGCCCGCACCGCGTCCTCGAGGTCGAGCACCACCATGTCCGCCTCCAGGTCGCGCGCCTTCTCGATCGCGCGCTCGTTGGACGCCGGGAGGAACAGGAGGCTTCGGCAGAGCCTGAGGTCGTTCGGTTTCATGGCGTTTCCGATTCTGCTTGGAAGAGCCCCCTCTTGTCTACATGATACCGCCGGAGCCCGCCCCGCGGGACCGGGAGGACATTCGCGCCATGATCGAGACCGTCATCACCATCCTCGTCGCGGTGGTGCTCCTGTTCCTGTTCGCCAGCATCAAGATCGTCCGCCAGGGCTATCAATATACGATCGAATATTTCGGCCGCTTCACCGTCGTGGCCCGCCCTGGCCTCAATTTCTACCCGGCCTTCTTCTACCGGGTGGGACGCAAGGTGAACATGATGGAGCAGGTGCTCGACATCCCCGGCCAGGAGATCATCACCAAGGACAACGCCATGGTCTCGACCGACGGCGTCGTCTTCTTCCAGGTGCTGGACGCCGCCAAGGCCGCCTATGAGGTCTCGGACCTCTATCTCGCGATCATGCAGCTCACCACGACCAACCTTCGGACCGTCATGGGCTCGATGGACCTCGACGAGACCCTCTCCAAGCGCGACGAGATCAACGCCCGCTTGCTCTCCGTCGTCGACCAGGCGACCGAGTGCTGGGGCGTCAAGATCACCCGGGTCGAGATCAAGGACATCCGCCCGCCGGCCGACATCGTCAACGCCATGGGCCGGCAGATGAAGGCGGAGCGCGAGAAGCGCGCCGTGATCCTCGAGGCCGAGGGCAGCCGCGCCTCGGCGATCCTCCGTGCCGAGGGTGAGAAGCAGGGCCAGATCCTCGAAGCCGAAGGCCGCCGCGAGGCCGCCTTCCGCGACGCCGAGGCGCGCGAGCGCGCCGCGGAGGCCGAAGCGAAGGCGACCCAGGTCGTCTCCGACGCCATCGCCGGCGGCAACACCCAGGCGATCAACTATTTCGTCGCCCAGAAATATGTCGACGCGATCGGCCTGTTCGCGACCTCGCCCAACGCCAAGACCATCCTCTTCCCGGTCGAGGCGACGGCGCTGATTGGGACATTGGGCGGCATCGGCGAGCTCGCCCGCGACGCGCTCGGCGGCGGCAATGCCGGCGCCGGCGCCGGCGGCGACCGCCGACCTTCCGCGAGCCCCTCCGTTCCCCGCACCCGCTCCGGCGAAGGCGCAGGCCTGTGAACCTCGGCGGCCTGGAGCCGCAATGGTGGTGGCTCCTTGCCGCCGCCCTGCTCGCCCTGCTCGAGCTGGTCGCGCCCGGTATCTTCTCGGTCTGGATCGCGGGCGCGGCGGCTCTGACCGGCGTCGCGGTGATGGCTTTCGACCTCCCCTTCGCCTTCCAGCTCGCGCTCTTCGCCTTGCTGTCGATCGCAGCCGTCTATGCGGGCCGGCGCTGGTACGAGCGCAACCCCGTCGACAGCGCCGATCCGATGCTGAACGACCGCACCGCGCGCCTGATCGGAACGAGCGTCACCGTCGTCGGCGCGATCCGCGGCGGCGAAGGCCGCGTCAAGGTCGGCGACAGCGTCTGGTCCGCCCGCGGGCCGGATGCCGACGAAGGCGCGCGGGTGAGGGTCGTCGCGGCCGAGGGGGCTTGCCTCAGGGTCGAAGCGGAGCGCCTGCTCGGCGACAGCTGAAGAGCGCCGCGGTCCGCTAGGCGGGCCCGCGGGTCGCCGTGTCCGCGGCGGCCCCTGCCGCCCGCCAATAGCCGGGAAGGCCGATTTCCGACGTCAGAGCGGCGAACCGCGGGTCGGCGCGCATCCGGGCGGTGGAGGGGCTGAACAGATGTTTCGTCTCGCGCCGCGCCGGCCGCGTGAACGAGCCCTGCTGCGCGCTGTAGCGGTTCTGGCCGACGGCGAAGCCTCGCCCGAAATAATAGGCGTCGGCAACGGCGAATGCCTGGTCGACCGCGCCCAGCTCGGAGGCGAGCTCGATGGCGTTCTCCGCGAACCCGGCGCCGCGCCGGGCGGCCTCCGCGCTTGCCGCCAGGGCTTCCCTGATGTCGGCCGCCGAGCGGCTCAGCACGGCGCGGGCGCTGAGCTCGATCAGGGCGAAGTTCCAGTCCGGGATTCCGATCGGCCGAAGCGCCGCCTGCGCCGACATGGCCAGCGCCTCGCGCGGCCGGCCGCTATAGACGCGCTGCCAGAATCGGCTGAACCAGATCTGGTAGTTGCGCGGCCAGCGCGCGATCGCGCGATCGAGCAACCTGTCGCTCTCCGCCACCAGGCCCGCCTGCCAGTAGAGGAAGGCGAGGACATATTGGACGACGGGCTGCGGATCGGCCTCGCGCGCCAGCGGCTCCAGCGTCGCCGCCGCGGCGCGGGTGCGGCCGACGTTTGCGAACAGGCGCGACAAGGTCAGTCGCGCCTCGAACTGCATCGGATCGAGCGCAAGCACGCGCCGCAAGGCGCGCTCCGCCGCGAGCCAGTTGCCGTAGGGCGGGATCGCGAGAGCCAGAGCGGCATGGCCGGCGGCATTGTCCCGGTCGAGCGCGATCGCCCGTTCGGCGGCTGCGCGCGAGCGGGCGCGCGCCCGCTGCGCCTGATCCTCGTCGAGGAAATGCTGGCTGCTGTAATGCGCGATGGCGAGCGCGCCCCAGGCATGGGCGCTGGCCGGCGCCAGCCGCACCGCTTCCTGGAGCAAGCCCACCGCTTCGGCCGTGCTCTCGGCATTGCCGCGGCGCGAGGCGGCCAGGCCGCG
>DASWMB010000239.1:0-5749 GCA_036399955.1 Allosphingosinicella sp.
CCGGTTGCCCCGGCGGCCCTTCCTGTCGCGGTGCCGTCGGAACGGCGGATCCGCTTACTGCTGGTTGGTCGTGCCGCCGGTGTTGCCGCCGGTGGTGCCGCCGTCCGTGTTGCCGGTGGTGCCGGCATCCATGTTGCCGCCGGCGCTCGCGCCCGCGTTGAGCTCGGTGCCGCCGACGTTGCCGCCGAGGCCGGCGTTGATGTCGGTGCCGAGGTTCTCGGTGCCGAGATCGGTGTTGTAGACCTCGCCGAGATTCTCGGTGCCGGTGTTGTTCGCTTCGCCGCCGCCGCTGCAGGCGGAGACGAGGAGGGCGGCGCCGGCAATCATCGAACCGGTCACGACTTTCGAAAGGATGTCACGCATTTCCTGAAAACTCCCTAGATTGATGATTTGGATGGGATGCCCCCTTTTAGCCCAAATCGGATTGCACAGTATACGGAAAGGATACGGCTCTCAAGCCTCACTTATCCCCCCCTCGAGAGAGGACAGAAAACCGCCGAGCCTGCGCCTCAGTGCCAGATCGAAACGTTCCTGCCCGTTGGACACTCCCATCTCGTCGAGGCTGGTCACTGGAAGGTCGGCAATACCGCAAGGGACGATCCCTGAGAAGTGCGAAAGTTCCGCACTCAGGTTAACCGAAAAACCGTGCATCGTGACCCAGCGGCGAACGCGCACGCCGATCGCGCCGACCTTCGCCTCGCCGCCGCGAAAGCGCGTCCAGATGCCGATCTTCCCCTCCAGCCGGTGGGCCTCGACGCTGAGATCGCCGAGCGCGTCGATCACCCAGCCCTCGAGGCTGTGGACGTAGTGGCGGACGTCCCGTCCCCGGGCGGCGAGGTCGACGAGGACGTACCCGACGCGCTGGCCGGGGCCGTGATAGGTGTAGCGCCCGCCGCGGCCCGCCGCGTAGACCGGAAGACCCTGCGGGTTGAAAAGTTCGGCCGCGTCGGCGCTGGTGCCGGCGGTGTAGAGCGGCGGATGCTCGAGCAGCCAGACCAGCTCCCGCGCCTCGCCGTCGCGGATCGCCGCGGCGCGGCCCTCCATCGCGGCGAGCGCCTCCGGATAAGGCGTCAGGCCGCCGCTCAGGCGCCACTCGATATCCTCGCTGTCGGCCATGGCCCGCATCTCGGCGATGGCGGGCCGCGGTTCAAGCCTTGCTTGAACGGGGGCGGCCGGGGGCGTTATGCGCTCGTGCGGAGCGAAGGAGCGACGATGCGGCTGACCTACAACGACCTCTGGACTGAGACGCAGGATCTCGTCCGCGCGTATCGCACCGTGCTCGTCGCCCTGGCCGGCGCCTTCTTCTTCCTGCCGAGCCTGCTCTCCGGCCATCTGATGCCGCTCGAGCCGCTGGCGGGGGAAACTCTCTTCGAGGCCGCCATGCGCCACGCTCGCGACAACTGGCCGGGCCTCCTCGCCGCCAGCCTCGTCGAGATGCTCGGCACGCTCGCCATGCTGCGCCTGTTCCTGAAGCCGGAGGGCCGCACCGTCGGCGGCGACATCGTGGCGTCGCTCGCTTTGCTGCCGGGCTATTTCGCCGCGCGGTTCATCGCGACGCTGATGATCGTGATCGGGCTCATGGCTCTGGTGGTGCCGGGCGTCTACCTGTTCGGACGGCTCGCGGTGCTCGGGGCCGCGATCGTCGCCGAGGGCCGGCGCAACCCGTTCGACGCTCTCCGGCGGGCGTTCGCGCTCACCCGCGGCCATGGCTTCGCCGTCGCCGGCATCTTCGTCATCCTCTATGTCGCTTCCTGGGTGATCAGCCTGATCGTCACGAGCGCGCTCGGCGCCGTCGCGATTCTCGCCCTCGGCCGCGAGCCCGGGATGCTGGTCGCGCTCGCCGGCGGCGCCGTGGTCGGCGCCGCGGCAGCGGTGCTGCTCGTCGCGCTTGCCGCGATCGTCTACCGGCGCCTCAGCGCCGCGACGCCCGGCGCTCAGGCGAGCGGGATCTGAGGCGCGGCATCGCGCGGCAGGAGGCCGAGGAGACGCGGGTCCGGAAAGCTCTCGAACGCCCGCCGCCACGCCGTGAACCCGGCCGCGAGGTAGGAGGGAAGGGCGGCCGGATGGTCGAGCGAGCAGGTGTTGACCCGCACCCGCTCGACGCCCGGGCGCCAGGCGAGCGCCAGGGTCTGCGCGAACAGCCACTTTCCGTGGCCGCGCCCGGCGAGCTCCGGCACCAGCCCCAGGAAGCGGATCAGGCATTCGCCCGGCTCACGAAAGTCGAGCTCGAGCATCCCGACCTCGATCCGCCGCCGATCGACCACCGCATGGACCTCTGCGACGCTGGTGAGCAAAGTCGCATCGTCCATCGCGAGCCGCGAATACCACAGCCATTTCGCGCCGACCCGTTCGAACAAGGCGCGGTATTTCGCCGGCTCCACGTTTGCCCAGCGGACGAGCTGCAAGCCGCCGCCGTCCGGGATCGGCCGCGGCTTCGGCCGCTCGCTCATCTCGAGGAAAGTGACCACGGCGCCGACATGGCCGGGAGCAAGCTCGATCAAAGGCACAGGGCTCCCCTCACCCCCAGGTCGCGAGGGGTGGGAGGCTCATCAGGATGGCATCGACATTGCCGCCGGTCTTGAGCCCGAAGAGCGTGCCGCGGTCGTAGATCAGGTTGAACTCGGCGTAGCGGCCGCGCCATTCGAGCTGGCGGGCCTTGTCCTCGGCCGAAAACGGCATCGGCATCCGCCGCCGCACGATGCGCGGGAAGACGTCGAGGAAGGCTTCTCCGACGTCGCGGGTGAAGGCGAAATGCTCGTCGAAGGTGCCGCCCTCGGCCCTGCATTCGAGATGGTCGTAGAAGATGCCTCCGACGCCGCGGTGGACGCCGCGATGAGGGATGAAGAAATAGTCATCCGCCCATTTCGAGAAGCGGTCGTAATAGGTCTGGTCGTGGGCGGCGCAGGCGGCGCGCAGCCGCGCGTGGAAGTCGGCCGTGTCCTCGGCGTAGGGGATGGGCGGGTTGAGGTCGGCGCCGCCGCCGAACCAGCGCTTCGTGGTCGCGAGGAAGCGGGTGTTCATGTGGACGGCGGGGACGTGCGGGTTGGCCATGTGCGCGACGAGGCTGATGCCGGTCGCGAAGAAGCGCGGATCCTCCGCCGCGCCCAGGATCGACTGGGCGAAATCCGGGCTGAAGCGGCCGAAGACGGTCGAGACGTTGACGCCGACCTTCTCGAACACCTCGCCCTTCATCACGCTGCGAACGCCGCCGCCTCCCGGGCCGCCTTCGTCGTCGCTGCGATCCCACGGGAGATAGGCGAAGCCGGCGGCGCTTCCCGCTTCGCGCTCGATCGCCTCGAATTCGGCGCAGATCCGGTCGCGCAACGCTTCGAACCAGTCGCGCGCCGCCTGCTGTTCGTGATCGAGCTCGCTCATCCCGCCGCCGATGCCGCGATGTGCGCCGGCTTTCAAGCGCAGGCGCAGGGGACGTCGAAGACATTTGACGACTTGCGATAAGGTTGTTATCGGTATTCGATACGAACTTCCGGAGAGCCGCCGATGGCCCGATCCTCTTCCGCCGCGCTTCCGATCGCGCACATGCTGTTGCGCATCCTCATCCTGCTCAACTGGCTGCTTGCCGCCGCGGTCCTCGTCCTGCTGCTCCTGATGCCGACCGAACGGTGGATCATGACCGAGCTCGCCCTGACGCCCTCGCCGGAGGCGAAGCGGCTGGTCGCCGGCCTGCGGGCGATCGCCGTCATCGGCCTCGTCGCGCTCCCGCTCAACCATCTCGTCCTCACCCGGCTGCTCGCGATGGTCGGGACGGTCCGCGTCGGCGACCCCTTCGTCGCCCCGAACGCGCAGCGCCTGCGGACGATCGCCTGGGCGCTGCTCGCGCTCCAGCTCATCGGCCTCGTCATCGCCGCGGTCGCGAAGGCGGTGTCGATCCCTGGGCGGCCGCCGCTCGACATCGATGCCGGCTTCTCGATCGCCGGCTGGCTCGCCGTGCTCCTCGCGTTCGTCCTCGCCCGCGTCTTCGCCGAGGGCGCGCGCATGCGCGAAGACCTCGAAGGGACGATCTGAGCATGGCGATCAGGGTGAAGCTCGACGACCTTCTCCATGCCCGCCGGATGACGCTGACGCAGCTCGCCGAACGGGTCGGGATCACGATCGTCAATCTCTCGATCCTCAAGACCGGCAAGGCGCGCGCGATCCGCTTCTCCACGCTGGAGGCGATCTGCGCCGCATTGCAGTGCCAGCCAGGCGACATCCTCGAGTTCCTGCCGGAGCCGGGCGACGGCGCAGCGGCGCCTCGCGACCGGCAGACGGAGGAGCAGCAGCCATGAACATCCTCCTGGGCGCGCATATCCTCATGGGCTGCCTCGCCCTCCTCGCCGGAGCGGCGGCGGTCGGGGCTCGCAAGGGCGGACGGATCCACGCCGGAGCCGGCATCGCCTTCGCGTCGACGATGCTGTTCGTCGGCGTCACGGCGACGATCCTCGCCCGGCTGGACCCAGCATCCGACGGGGGAATGGGCGGCATCCTCACCTGCTACTTCGTCGCCACCTCCTGGGTCGCGGCCCGCCGCCGCGACGGCGTGAGCGGACGGTTCGAGATGGGCGCCTGCGCGCTCGCCATGGGCGGCGGCGCTGCGATCTGCTGGGCCGCCTTCACCGGCGCGGCGACGACGCCCGGCGGCGCCGGCCCGCTCTACGCCTTCGCCCTCGTCTGCCTCCTCGCGGGGCTCGGCGACCTCAAGGCCGTCCTCCGCCGGAAGCTGACGCCGGCCCAGCGCCTCTCGCGCCACCTCTGGCGGATGTGCTTCGCCTTCTTCATCGCGACCGGCTCCTTCTTCATCGGCCAGCAGGACGTGATGCCGGTCGCCGTCCGCGGCTCGCCGGTCCTGTTCGTCCTCGGCTTCGCGCCCTTCGCGGTGATGCTCTTCTGGCTGGTGCGCCTGCGCTTTTCCAGGACGATCGCGCGGTGCACCCGGTCGGGGCTGATCTTCATCGGCCTGCGTCCGCAGCCGAACGTCTGAGCGAGCCCTCCCGTCGGGCTACCGGCTCCTCGGCGCGGCCGGCGCCTGGTCCTCGTCGGCGGTCGGTCCGCCGGTCGCGGGCACGTCCGTGTTGTCGCCCTCTTCCATGCCGAAGCGGGTGGTCCCGCCTTCGCCGCCCTGCTGCGGCCGGCTGCGGTCCCCGCCGTCTCCGTCGCCGTCCCGCTGCTCCTTGCCGTCCTGCATGATCCGTCTCCTCGCTGCCTGCCTCAACCCCAAAGGCGCGGCGAAGGTCCGCCGCGCGCCAGAGGCATCTCCATTTCGCAGCGCTCGAAGCTCTCCCCGCCGAGCTCCACCCGCTCCCGCCGCCGCACCGTGAAGCCGAGCCGCTCGAACGCGGCTTCCGCGGTCAGGCTGGCATGGGTCCAGAGCAGCGGCTCGCCCTTCGCCGCCGCCCGCTCCGCGATCCGCGCGACGAGCCGGCGGAACAGCGCGCTATGCTGCGCCTCCGGCCGGATATAGGCGAAGTCGACATAGCCTCCCGCGGCGAGGCTGACGAAGCCGACCGCTTCGCCGTCCCGATCGGCGAGGACGATCTCCTGGCTTTCGAGCCGCGCCGCCCATTCCGGTCCGCTCCGCGGCGCGGGGGCCCAGGCCGCCCGCTGCGCCTCGCTGTAGCGGCTCTCGCCGTTCCGCACCGCGTCGAACATGATCTGGCCGAGGAGGTCGTAATCGTCCGCCGACGCCCAGCGGAAATGGAAATCCCTGTCCATGCGCTCCACCTGCCCCACGCGAAAACCCTTGCCAACATCG
>DASWMB010000240.1:0-5321 GCA_036399955.1 Allosphingosinicella sp.
CCCTCCACCGCACTTCGTGCGGTCCCCCTCCCCGTTCCGGGGAGGAATCACTTCCCCAGCAGATGGTCCACCAGCTGCCCCAGCGCCCGAAATCCGGACAGCGCCATCCCGCTCCTCTCCCCGCCGAGGCTGGCCGGCACCAACGCCCGCGTGAAGCCGAGCTTCGCCGCCTCCTTGAGCCTCAGCGCGCCATGCGCCACCGGCCGCAGCTCGCCCGAAAGCGCCACCTCCCCGAACGCGACGCTCTCCGCCGGCACCGGCCGCTCCGACAGCGCCGACACCAGCGCCGCGGCGACGGCAAGGTCCGCCGCCGGGTCGCTGATCCGGTAGCCGCCGGCGACGTTCAAATAGACTTCCGCCGTCGAGAAGCTGAGCCCGCAGCGTGCCTCGAGCACCGCGAGGATCATCGCCAGCCGCCCCGAATCCCAGCCGACGACGGCTCGCCGCGGAGTCGCGCCGCTGGCGAGGCGCACGGTCAGCGCCTGGATCTCGACCAGCACCGGCCGAGTCCCCTCGAGCGCCGGGAACACCACCGCCCCCGGCACGGCCTCCCCCCGCTCGGTCAGGAACAGGGCCGAAGGGTTGGCGACCTCGGTCAGCCCCTCCTCCGCCATGGCGAAGACGCCGATCTCGTCAGTCCCGCCGAAGCGGTTCTTGGCCGCGCGCAGGATCCTATACTGATGGCTGCGCTCGCCTTCGAAGGAAAGCACCGTGTCGACCATATGCTCGAGCACGCGCGGCCCGGCGATCGAGCCGTCCTTGGTGACGTGGCCGACGAGGACGAGCGCGGCGCCGGTCTCCTTGGCATAGCGGATCAGCTCATGCGCCGAGGCGCGGACCTGGCTCACCGTGCCCGGCGCGCCCTCGATCAGGTCCGAATGCATGGTCTGGATCGAATCGATGACGAGCAAAGCCGGCGGCGCCGCGTCGCCGAGCGTCGTCAATATGTCGCGCACCGAAGTCGCCGCGGCGAGACGAAGCGGCGCCGCGCCGAGGCCGAGCCGGCGCGCGCGAAGCCGCACCTGGTCCGCCGCCTCCTCTCCCGAGATGTAGGCGACCGCCTTCCCCTGTCCCGCGATCCTCGCCGCCGCCTGGAGGAGCAAAGTCGACTTGCCGATGCCCGGATCGCCGCCGATCAGCGTCGCCGAGCCGGCGACCAGCCCGCCGCCGACGGCCCGGTCGAGCTCGGCGATGCCGGTCGACATCCGCTCCGGAAGCGCCACCTCCGCGTCGAGCCCGACGAGCTGGATCGCCCGTCCGCCGCCCCTCAGGTTGTGCCGCGCCGCAAACGGCGTCACCAGCGCCCCTGCGTCCTCGACCAGCGTGTTCCATTCCGAGCAATCGGGGCATTGCCCCTGCCAGCGGCTCTGCGCCGACCCGCAGGCCTGGCAGACGTAACGGATGCGCGGTTTGGCCATGGGCGACCGTTAGCGCGTTCGGAACATATGGTGAAGAGGAAGATGGCCGGGAACCCTGCCCGTCCCCTCGCATTCACATGGCGGAAGCATGAGCCCCAGTTGGAGAGTGACCTTGTTCATCCAGATCTACGCCGACAACCAGGTCGAGAGCGATGCCGAGCGCAACCTGAGGCTCGAGGAGCAGATTCGCCAGCGCCTGGCGCGGTTCGAGGACCGGATCACCGACATCGAAGTCCATGTCTCGGACGTCAACAATTCCAAGGGCGGCCACGGCGACATGCGCGCGACGCTCGAGGCGCGGGTCAACGGCCTCCAGCCGGTCGCCGTCGCCGAGCAGGGGACGAACTTCGATCGCGCCGTGATCGGCGCCGCCAAGAAGGCGGTGCGCGCGCTCGACCACCAGCTCGGCAAGCTGTCGGACCGACGGGGGAGCTGAGCCATCGCGGCGCTTGCGCGGGCGCCGCGGCGGCGACATGAGGCGGCGGGATGATCCGCGTCGCCAGCTACAACATGAGAAAGGCGATCGGCACCGACCGGCGGCGGCGCCCCGAGCGGACGCTCGAGGTGCTGAACGAGCTCGATGCGGACGTCATCGCCCTCCAGGAAGCCGATCGACGCTTCGGCAGCCGCGCGAGCGCGCTCCCCTTCCACCTGATCGAGGAGCACAGCGCCTACAAGCCGGTGCCGCTCGACGCCCGCGCCGGCAGCATCGGCTGGCACGGCAATGCCCTCCTCGTGAAGAAGGAGGTCGAGGTGCTCGGCCGCGAGCTCGTCCACCTCCCCTCGCTGGAACCGCGCGGCGCCGTCCTAGCCGATCTCAGCATCGGCGGGCGCGAGCTGCGCGTCGTCGGCATGCATCTCGACCTTTCCGGCCTGTGGCGGCGCAGGCAGGCCCATGCGATCATGGCCCATCTCGACGCGCGCCCGGGCGATCCGCCGACGGTGCTGATGGGCGATCTCAACGAATGGAGCGTTCGCGGCGGCTGCCTGCGCGATTTCGCCACCCGCCACGTCTTCGCCGATTGCGGCCGCAGCTTCCACGCCCGCCGCCCGATCGCCCAGCTGGACCGGATCATGGTCACGCCCGATCTCGAAGTCGTCGCCAGCGGCGCCCACCACAGCGCCACCGCGCGCAAGGCCTCCGACCACCTGCCCATCTGGGCGGAGCTTCGGCCGGCTTGACAGGAAGTAAGGGCAAAAGCGTCACCCCGGACTCGATCCGGGGTCCATGAACACGGACTTTGACATTGCTTCGCAGGCGCGTGTTCATGGATGCCGGATCAAGTCCGGCATGACGGCCACGGCCTAGGGGCCCGTGCTCTCGATCACGTTGGCGATCGCGTTCTCCGCAGGCTCCGGCTCGGTCGCAGGCGCGGCTTCGCCGGGCCGCGTGTCGAGCTCGAGCCAGTCGTGGAAGGGCAGGCCGTAGAGCATGTCCATCACCTCGAACTCGATCCCGCCGGGCTCGCGGGCGGAGCTGTTCCAGAGGGCAACGACGCCGCTCCGCCGCGCCGGATCGAACAGGATCAGCGAGCGGTAGCCGCGCACCCCGCCGCGATGGCCCACCACCCGGTGGCCGGCATAATCGTAGATCCGCCAGCCCAGGCCGTAGGCGGCGTTCCCGATCCGCTCCGCCTGGCGGCGGCGGCGCCGGTTCTCGGCCGGCGTGAGCACGCGCGGCTCCTGGATCACGCGCAGCACCTCGGCCGGAAGCACGTCCGGCGCCAAACCCATCTGCGCCCGCATCCAGATCGCAAGGTCCTTGATCGAGCTGTTGACGCCGCCCGCCGCCGGCACCCGGTAATAGGCTTCGGCGACCTCCTGCGGGCGGCTGCCCCGGCCGCCGCCATGCGGCCGCGCCCAGCTCGGCGAGGAGATGAGCCCCTCCCGAGTCATGCTCGCCGAGCTCATGCCGAGCGGCCCGAACAGCCGCTCCCGAACGACGTCGCGATAGGGCAGCCCCGTCACCCGCTCGAC
This sequence comes from Allosphingosinicella sp., assembly GCA_036399955.1. GTDB lineage: Bacteria > Pseudomonadota > Alphaproteobacteria > Sphingomonadales > Sphingomonadaceae > Allosphingosinicella. Next base: position 3,396 of record DASWMB010000240.1, read on the forward strand.
GATCTCGGAGGCGGCGTCGAAGGCGACGTTCTGATAGGCGTGGCACTGGCCGGGCGCGCAGATCGGATTGAGCGTCGACAGGGTGGAGCGCAGCCAGCGCGGATCGAAATCATCCTCGAGCTTCGAATCCTGGGCGTGGGAGAAGAGCCCGAGCCGGTGGGTGAGGATGTCCGAGACCGTCGCCCGCGCCTCCGCGCCGCCGGGCAGGCGCAGCGAGCTCGCCCAGCGGCTGGCCGGATCGAACAGCGAGAGCTTGCCGTCGTGAGCGAGCAAAGCGACCATGTCGCCGGCGACGCCCTTCGACAGGGAGGCCCAGCGGAAGACGGTATCGACCGTCACCGGCTCCTCGCTGTCCGCCGCCGTGCTCCCGTAGCCCTGGAGGAAGCGGATCTCGCCGTCCTCGATGATGCCGACGGCGAGGCCGACCATGTTCGGCCGCCCGGCGAGGCGGCGCAGCCGCTCGTCGACCCTGCGATAGTCGATGACGCTCGCCCCGCCCGAAGAGGCTTCGCCGAGCGAGGTCTCGAACCCGTTGCGGGCGCCGATCTCCTCCGGCGCCTCGGCCGACGGCGCGGACGGGCCGACGAAACGCACGTTCGCCGCCGCCCAGACGATGCCGGCGACGGCGAGCAGCGCGATGAGGACGATGGCGATACGCCGGGCGGGCACTGGCGGACGGGATCCCACGGGGCTGGTGACGCGGATGAGGTGCGGCGCGTTCTAGCGCGCTGATTTGGCGAAAGATAGCGCGAGGCGGCGGAGCGCTCGACAGGAGCGGCGGGCGCTGCCAGAGAGCCGCGCGATGCACGAGAAGGAGCTGCGCCTCGCCCTCATCTGCTATGGCGGCGTCAGCCTCGCCGTCTACATGCACGGCATCACCCGCGAGATCTGGCACCTGGCACGCGCCAGCGAAGCCCATCACGCCGGCCGCGAGGCGCAAGGCGCGACCGAAACGGTCTACGCCTCGATCCTCGCCCGCGCGGCGGCCGGGAACGGCGTCTCCGTCCGCGTCCTCGTCGACATCCTCGCCGGCGCGAGCGCGGGCGGGATCAACGCCATCTTCCTCGGCGACGCGATCACCTCCGGAAGCTCGCTGGAGCCGCTGACCGAGCTCTGGCTCGAGGGCGCCGACGTCGACCGGCTGATCGACCCGCAGGTGAGCCGCCTCTCCCGCTTCGCCAAATCGGCGGCGCTGCCGATCGCCTGGGCGCTCTCGGGGCGCCGCGGCGAGGACAAGGGGAAGGATGGCGCCGAGCGCGCGGAGGTGCGCGCCAAGGTGGCGAGCTTCGTGCGCGCCCGCTGGTTCGCCCCGCCCTTCGGCGGCGCCGGCTTCACCGCGATCCTCACCGACGCGATCGACGCGATGCAGCGCGAGGGAGACGGGATTCCCCTGCTGCCGCCGGGTCACCCGCTCGATTTGTCGGTGACGGTGACGGACTTCCACGGCTATCCGCAGACGCTGCGCCTCAATTCGCCGCCCGAAGTGCTCGAGACCGAGCACCGCCTCACCTTCTCCTTCCGAGCGACGGGCGGCGGGCGCCTCGCGGAGACGCCCGATCTCGTCTTCGCGGCGCGGGCGACGGCGAGCTTCCCCGGCGCCTTTCCGCCCTTCTCCGTCGCCGAGCTCGACGAGGTGCTCGCGGCGCGCGGCCAGCCGTGGCCGGGCCGCGCCGCCTTCCTCGGCCGCGCCTTTCCCGGGCGCGAGCAAAGCGCAGCCGAGCGGGCGGTGCTGATCGACGGCTCGATCCTCGCCAACGCGCCGTTCCGCCCGGCCATCGCCGCGCTCCAGAACCGCCCCGCCCGCCGCGAGGTCGACCGCCGCTTCGTCTATATCGATCCCAAGCCCGGCATGCGGACCATTCGCGTCGGCGGCGGCGAGGGCGCGGAGACGCCCGGCTTCTTCGCGACCATCTTCGGCGCGCTGTC
>DASWMB010000241.1:0-5247 GCA_036399955.1 Allosphingosinicella sp.
CGAGAGCCTTGCGCGCATGGCCGGGGGCGACACGAGGCCCGCGGTCAGCGGCGCGGCGGACACGATCGCGCGCCAGAGCCGGCATCTGATCGATTTCGTCGAGCGCTACAGAGCGATCGCGGATCTGCCGGCTCCTCAATTCGCGCCGCTCGACCTGGCGACGTTCCTTGCGGACATCGAGGCGCTCGGCGACGCGCAGCTGCGCGCGCGCGGCATCGCATTCTCCGCCGCCCGGCCGGTCGCCGCCGTGCCGCTGGAGGCGGATGCCGGGCTGCTGCGCCAGGCGCTGCTGAACCTGCTTCGCAATGCCGGCGACGCCGCCGCCGGAGCGGGCGCCGGAGCGGGCGCCGGAGCGGGCGCCGAAGCGGGCGCCGAAGCGAGCGGCGGCGCCGTGCACTTCGCCTGCGCGGCGGATGGCGGGGAGCTCCGCTTCGAGGTGCGCGACGACGGACCGGGTATCCCGACCGAACGGATCGAGGAGATCTTCGTCCCCTTCTACACGACCAAGCAAGGCGGCGCCGGCATCGGCCTGGCGCTCGCCCGCCAGATCGCCCTCGCCCATGGCGGCCGCCTCACCGCGGCGCCGAACGGCGGCCGCGGCATGACCTTCGTCCTCTCCGTTCCGGCATCGCAGCGCGGTTAGGCGCCGCTCCCAGCACCTTGCAGCACGCACTGCGCTCGTCGCCCTTCCTCGCGACGTGCAGCGCTGGCCACCGTCGCCCGCGGAGCCTTTCGCCCGGCGGCCCCACGGTTTTCCGCGGTTCTTGCCCTGAGATCATGTGTACTGGCTGGGGCGGCAGGATTCGCAGCCGGTTTTTTCTGGCGCTAAGTTGTTGATTTTTATTGGCAAAAAAACGCGATTTACGCCGCAGATGTACAGCGAATTGGCACAATTTTTCAAGCCGATTTTTCACTGCTTTGCGCCGGGTCTAGGCAGCCATTAAGAGGCCTCCGGCCGGGCCGTACTGGACGTTCCTGTTCCACGCGACGCAGGGCCGCGGCGATGGACACCCGAACCCACCGGACTGGGTGTCATCCCCTGAGCGTTGATTGCGGCGCGCGCGTTGGCAACGATCAGAGATTGCATTCCCCGGAGGGCGGGCGGTCCGGATCCGCTGCGTCGTTACGGGCCCAGCAACGTTTCAGCATCTCTCAGACTTCCTGGCGGCCGATCCCGCGCCGGCGCGCGATCTCGTCGATCTCCCACGCGCGCACCCGGAATTGCTGCGTGCTTTCCGGGTTGCCGACATTCATGATCGGGGCCGAGCCGCATCTTGCGCGGAGCTCGGCCACCCCCGGCATGTCCTCTGTGATCCCGTTCGGACCGGCCCAGACGAACCACTCGCCGATGCGCCCCTTGCTCGCGCCCGTCATCCGGTCCTTCAGCGCCAGATACCCTTCTTCATCAATGCCGAGGCCGGTCTCGTGGTGGAAATAAGCGAGCCGATCCTGCCCCTGCCCTGTCCACTTTGCACGAACAGGCAGCCGTCGCGGAGCACGATGCGGCCGAAGCCGGCCGCCGTTAGCTGGATGCCGGTGCCGCGATCGTTCTGGGCGAAGATGCGGACGAAAGGCCGCGCCGCCTCGTCGACCGGCGGGTGACGCACCGGCGACGCGAACTCGAGCTCGATTGCGTCCGGCAGCGGACCCCATCCTCCACGCGCGGCGATCTCCCGATACTCGTCCTCCGTCACGTTCATCATGATCTCGGCGCGGCCCAGCGTGTCGTCTACGCGCCAGCCGCCGGTCAGGCGCAACTTGGTGAAGCGCTCGGTCCACGGCCGGATCAGCGCCTCGAGCTCCCCGCGCGTGTAGCGGGCGGGCGCCGCGCGGAAGCGGGGGTTGCTCGTATAGCGGGCGAGCGTCCGCTCCCGGTCGCGCTTGAAGTAGAAGACGTAGGCCCAGTCCGGCTCGTGCACATGCGCACGGCAGTGAAGTTGCCTGCTTCCCGCTGACGCAGGGTGGCGAGAAGCCGCTCCATCTCAGGTCTTACCGCCTGCTGCTCGCGCTGCCGCCGCTCCGCCTCCGCTTCGCTGATCCCGACCGAGCGCGCGTACCATCCGGCCTCCGATTGCGGGCGGTCTTCGGCGGGCGGCGGCTCGGCTGGATAGGGGCGCGGCGGCGCCCGCTCGATCGTCGCGAACCCCGAAGCCTCGATTCTCGCGCCGGTTGGAATCCTCACGGCGGCGGGCGCCGTCGTGACAGCGGGCGGGACAACGACGCTTACCGGAGCCGACACCGGCGGCGCCGCCGGCCGCGTGCAGGCGACGAGCAGCGGCACGATCGCCAGGGCGAGATGCGTACGCCGCATGGTCATCCCTCCGTTCGCGGCGCGGAGGGTGCCTCGATCCTGCCCATGAACAGCAAGGCGCCGCTCCGGTTGTCGCGGATCAGGAAGAAGAACGGGTGATCGGCGTGGAAGCGGACCTGCGGCGTCGGCGGCGCCGATACCGGCCGGATGGTGATCGCGGTGGCCGCAGCCGCCTCGGTCCCCTTCTCATCGACGAGCAGGAAGGTCTGGTGGATCGCGCGGTCGATCATAAGCCTTTCGGCGTTCGAGATGCCGGAGAGATCCGAATGGTCGGTGTAGACCAGCCGCATCCCCATCTCCTTGAGAGGCGCCGGCAGGTCGTAGCGCGTCCTGAGCTCGATCTTCGGAAGTGCTAGGTCCACCACCTTGTGCTCGGCGGCGCGCAGCGCGTTCGTCCACTCGCTTAGCCTCGCGCCCGTGAGCTCGCGCTCGAATGCGGGCAGGCCGTCGCGCGCCTTGGGCAGGAAGACGAGCATCGACATCTCCTCGCCGCGATACGGGAGCTCAATGGCATCGAAGCTGCCGCCGTCGAGATGGCGGAACCGCGCCTCGCGCTCGTGCATCATGCGCACCTTCACCGGCGGCCCGGCTGGCACGAAGAAGTCGCGCTCGCGCGTCGCGGCGGCCTCGAACTCGCGCTGCCAGTCGGCCTTGAACCAGACGGTGTTGGTGAGGACGAGGCGGGTGCGCGGATGGAGATCGTCCGGAGCGAGCAGGTTGCGGATGCGGCCGTTGGTGTTCTGCTCGGCCCAGCGGCTGATCGCGGCCGCCGCGCCGGCGCGGTCGTCCTCGAAGTCGAGGCTCGTCGGCGGCGCGCCGTAATGCGTGCCGAGAGTCTGGGTGTAAGCCGGGAGAAGCGGATATCCCGTCTGCACCCAGAGGGCGTTCGCGACCGCCAGGCGCCGCCCCGGCTGGTCGATCGCAAGCTCGCGCGCCAGCGGCCCGAGCGTCGCGTGCAGCTGCTCGCCGCCCAGCCGGAAGCGCATGGCTTGCGCGATCTCCCGCCCCGTCTCGCCGCGCGCGCCGGCCTGGACCATTCCGAAGGCCGTAGAGATGCCGATCGGCGAGAAGAACAGATTGCCGCTGCCGAGCCGCCGGTAGAGGTCGACGGCGAACTCGGCATTGCCCGCGACGAGCGCCGGCCTCGCCTCACTGGGCGGTACGGTTTCGGCGAACTCGGCAGGGGGAGCGGCCTCCGTCTGCGCGGGCTCGCTCGGTGGCGCTGTGCAGGCGGCGGCTCCGAGAGCGAGCACAGTGGCGAAGTAGGGAAGTCGATGCATGCCGCAACAACACCTCAGCGGCCGAGCGGATCATTCTGTCACGCCGAGGCTCGCGGGCGTCCTCAGTGCCCATTGTGCTCCGTGTAGATCCGCCGCCTCGTCACGTCATAGTAGACGTGGGTCCGGTCGCCGCACTCCGTGCATCCGGAATAAGAGAAGAGATCGTGGTCGCCTTCCTTGGCGCTGATGAACATCACCCAGGTCGGAACCGACGCACCGCCTACCGTTCGCTCGCCGAACGGCTCCCAGCGCAGAATCTCGCCGGAGGCGGCATCGCTCACGAGCAAAGCGGCGCCGCGCGGGTCGCCATCGTCGCAGCCCTCGAAGAGGACGCTCTGGCCGAGGACGCGGCGGCCGTCCGGCGTCACGCCGGCGGCGCGCCAGGCCACATGCGGGAGCGTCGCGTTGATCTCTTCCTGCGTCGGGCGGTCGATACCGACAAAGGTATCCGCCTGAACGGCCTCGAGCGCGCAGACCCGATAGGGGCCGTAGATCAGCTCCTCCTCGAGATAGGCCGACAGTCGTTCCACCGTCACCGGGCCCGCGGCTCGGCCCAGAATGCGGGCGTTCATCTGGCCGTTCCACCAAACGCCGCCGCGTTCGGATTGCACGAACACGCTCGGCGCTGCGGTGGCGGGCACGCTCGCAGCGAGCGCTATGACCGTAATGGCATATCTGAGAAGCGTCATCGCGATTACCCTATCCATTGCGCGGGCGCCTAACCTGTCATCACACGATGGTGGAGGCTCGAATCATTGTCGACACCTCTGCTGCTCATGCGGGCCTGACATTATGTCAAGGAAGGCGATTTGCCTGGCCTTCCCCTCCAGGCAAGATGCTGCGGCCCTGCGCGAACAGCGCCGATCGTCATTCCAATGTGACAACGTGCTGCCAGCGCGACATGACCGTCCACTACGGCGCCGTTGCCGCGGCGCGATAAGCCACAAGCGAAGGGCGAATCCTCGTCAGGCGATCTGCCCTTCGATCAGGGCTTCGATATCGATGCGGCCTACGCGAGCGTGGAGGTCCACCAGAAGCTGATTGGCGGTCTTGACGTGCTCGTCGCCAATGCCCTTGCCGATCCGTTGAAGCACCGCGTTTTCGCGGCGCGTCGCTTCTCCGACTAGCTCGCGACCTTTTTGGGAGAGGCGGATCAGCGCTGCACGTTGGTGGTGAGGGTTCGGACCTCTCGCAACCGCCCCGTTTTGCAGCAGATCGTTCACGATGCGTTGAACAGCTTGGCGTGTCAGACCAAGCATCCGGGCAATATGGGGCACAGGCAGCGCTTCATCCGCGAGCAATCGTAAGACGCGCCAGCGCGCCCAAGTTAAGCCAAGCTCAAGTAGCGCCGTGTCCATCACGGTCGTAATGCGATCGTGCGTGCGAGGGAGTGCGGAGAGGAAATCGCCAAGCGCGCGGGTGTCAGCCATGCTACGCTGATGGCGCTGTGACAACATCTTGTCAAACTGCGCCGACCAGGCACTCCAACACCATCGACGTATGCTTGTGATCGGTAACTGGCCAGCCTGAATTTCTTCGGTCGATACCGAGGAAGGTGGATGTCGGACCCGCTCGATACGGAGCACGATGCCGGCTAGAAGGCTGCGAAGGCGGCTGCCGCAGGTCCGCCGCACCGAAGCCCCGCGGGAGAGCAGC
>DASWMB010000242.1:0-28516 GCA_036399955.1 Allosphingosinicella sp.
CCCTTGCCGGACTGGCGCTGTTCGCCGCGTCCGACGAGCTCGATCTCGGTGGCCTCGCTTTGCCCGCGCCGGCGCCGTCGAAAACGTCATCCTCAAGCAGCGGCGGCAATATCGTCCAGCGTTTGATTGCGGCTTTCCGAAGCGGCTACTGAGAAAAATTACTGCGGCGTTAACTTTTTGCTCGCACCGCAGAATCGCATAGTGCAAAGAAGGGGTTAAGAGCGCGTCGTATGGCGTTCGAGCGACAGGGGAGAGAGCCATGAGCATCGATTTCATCCGGCCGGAAGTGGACGAGCTTCGGCCCCGGATCAGCGTGATCGGCGTCGGCGGCGCGGGCGGAAACGCGATCGCGAACATGATCAGCTCGGATGTGCAGGGCGTCGACTTCATCGTCGCCAATACGGACGCCCAGGCCCTCAACCATTCGGAGGCCGACACCCGCATCCAGCTCGGCCCGAAGATCACGCAAGGGCTCGGCGCCGGCTCCCGTCCCGAGATCGGCAAGGCCGCGGCCGAAGAAGCGTTCGCCGAGATCGAGCGCGCGCTCGAGGGCGCCCATATGTGCTTCATCGCCGCCGGCATGGGCGGCGGCACCGGCACCGGCGCCGCGCCGGTCATCGCCAAGATCGCCCGCGACAAGGGCATCCTCACCGTCGGCGTCGTCACCAAGCCGTTCAGCTTCGAAGGCAATCGCCGCATGCGCTCGGCCGAGAACGGCATCACCGAGCTGCAGCAGCATGTCGACACCCTTATCGTCATCCCGAACCAGAACCTGTTCCGGATCGCCAATCCGAACACGACCTTCAAGGAAGCCTTCTCGATGGCCGACGAGGTCCTCCAGCAGGGCGTGCGCGGCATCACCGACCTGATGGTCATGCCCGGCCTCATCAACCTCGACTTCGCCGACGTCCGCTCCGTCATGGGCGAGATGGGCAAGGCGATGATGGGCACCGGCGAGGCCGCCGGCGACAACCGCGCCATCGAGGCGGCCGAGCAGGCGATCGCCAATCCGCTGCTCGACGGCGTCTCGATGAAGGGCGCCCGCGGCGTCATCATCTCGATCACCGGCGGCGAGGACATGCGCCTGATGGAGGTCGACGAGGCCGCCAGCCACATCAAGGAGCTGGTCGATCCGGACGCGAACATCATCTGGGGCTCGGCCTTCAACAACGACCTCGACGGCAAGATCCGCGTCTCCGTTGTCGCGACCGGCATCGACGCCGAGGCGGTGACTCAGGCGCCGGCCGCGCCGGCCAAGGTCTTCACCTTCCCGACCGCGCGCGCCGACGCGACGAAGCCGGCGGCCGCTGCGCCGATGACGCTGACAGCGCCGGAGCCGGTGGCCGAGGAGCAGGAGGAGGCGCCCGTCGCCGAGCTTCCGGTCGAAGAGACCGCGGCCGCAGACGAGCTTCCGCTCACCGCGGCCGACGAGGCGAGCGAGGACGAGCTGCTGCTCGGCGACATGGACATGGTGGCCGAGGAGCCGCAGCAGCAGGCCCCGGCCGGCGGAACGCGCACGTGGCTCACCGGCGAGGAGGAAGCTCCCGCTCCGGCGGCGAAGACGGGGCGCGAAGGCGGCACCCTGTTCGAGCGGATGTCGAACATCGCCCGCGGCGCCGCCAAGGCGCAGGTCGAGGACGAGGCCCCCCGCATGCGCACCACCCGCGACCCGCTCGACATCCCGCGCTTCCTCAACCGCCAGAACAACCAGTAAGCGACCGACCGAGGGCGTCATCCCGGCGGAGGCCGGGATCTCAGGACGAGAAATCGCGGCCGCTTGTGGAGGGCGTCGGCTCGAACCGCCGCGCGAATTCTCGCTGAGACCCCGGCCTGCGCCGCGATGACGTACCTTGCTCGATCGATCGTTCCCTCACCGCCCCCCATTCACCGTTTCCGGCAACCGTTCCGCCGCAAGATCAGGGACTTGGTCATTGCCGCTACGGCCGAAGCAGGCTCTAACAGGGCCATGACGACATCCATGTTGCGGGGGGTGCGCCGCGGCTTCGTGCTGCTGGCGGCGGGGACGGCATTGGCGGCCGGCGGCGGGGCGGCTGCGCAGCGCCCGCCGGCCGGCGCCGTGGTGCAGCCGCTGCCCGGCGCCGACGAAGGCGCCGAGCTTCGCCGCCATCTCGCCGATCTGGCCGCCAATCCGCGCAGCGTCGTGTCGCTGGTCGGGGCGGGCCGCGCAGCTCTGCGCGTCGGCGACGGCCAGGCGGCGCTCGGCTTCTTCGCCCGCGCCGAGGAGATCGCGCCGAGCGACGCGCGTGTGAAGGCCGGCATGGCCTCGGCCTTCGTCCTCACCGGCCGCGGCGATGCGGCCCTGCGCTATTTCGCCGACGCCGCGCGGCTCGGTGCTCCGGAGACCGAGATCGCGCGCGACCGCGGCCTCGCTTTCGACATGAGCGGGAATCCCCGCCGCGCGCAGCAGGATTATGCGCTCGTCCTCCAGCGCGGCGACGACGCGGAGACCCGCCGCCGCATGGCGCTCTCGCTGGCGATCAGCGGCCACCGCGACGCTGCCTTGCGCGCGATCGATCCGCTGCTCCGCCGCCGCGACACCGCCGCCTACCGAACCCGCGCCTTCGTCCTCGCCCTCACCGGAGACGCGAACGGCGCGGCGCAGGCGGTCGATGCCGCCATGCCCGGCCAGGGATCGGCGATGGCTCCGTTCCTCTCCCGGCTCGCCGGCCTCAATCCGGCGCAAAAGGCGATGGCCGTGCATTTCGGCCACTTCCCGGCCGACGGCCGGCCGGTGCAGATGGCGCAGGCGATCGACACCAGCGCGCATCCCGCCGCGGTCGCGCTGACCGGAGCCGCCCCCGCCGCACCGGCGCGCACGACCGCGCAGCCGGCCCAGCCGGTCGCGCGCCGCCGCACGGCGCTCGCCGAGCCGCTCAACCGCGACCGGCGCCGCCCTGCGACCGACGATATCGACCGCTCCGGCCGCGTCGGACCGGGGTCGCGCGGCGGCGACACCCGCCGCTCCTCGTCCGATGCGCGCGTCGCGGCCTCGACGCCGATCCGGCCGCCGCAGCAGCAGGCCCCACGAACCGCAGCCGCCTCGCCGCTGATCCGAACGGCGCCTGCCCAGCAGCAGCCGCGGACCGCCACGCCGTCGCCGCAGCCGGGCTTTTCCACGGCGCCGTTAGCGGCGGCAAACCGGCAGCCGGTGCAGGTGGCGACGGCCCAGCCGCTCGAGATTCCGCCGGCGATGCGTCAGGATTCGGCGCCGGAGCCGGCGGTGCGACAAGCGCCCGCTCCCGCCGCGTCCCTGCCCTCACCGGCGGCGAGCGAGCCGGCGCCGGCTTTCGTCCCGCCGCTCGCCGCCGCCGCGACGACAACGATCGGGGCGCAGGAGCCGACCGTCACCGCGAGCGCCGCTCCAGCGCCCGTGACTCCGACGCCGGCGGAGGCGCAGCCCGCTCCTGCCTCGGCGGTACCGGCCTTTTCCGACATCGCAGCGCTCGTCCAGTCGCTCCCGGCCGAAGAGGAGGCGCGCGCTGCCGCTGCCGCTGCCCGTACGCCGGCGCCGAGCACTGCTCCTGCGACGCGCGCGGCAGCCACTCCGGCGCGCACGACGGCGCCCGCTGCAACCCGCACCGCCGCCGCCGGCCGCACCGCGACGCCAGCCGCCCGCACCGCCGCGCGCACGCCCGCTCCGCCCGCCCATCCGGCCCGGCACTGGGTTCAGGTCGCCAACGGCGCGCCGGGGGCGCTCGCCTTCGAGCTCGGCCGCATCCGCCGCGCCGCGCCGGAGCTGATGCGGGGGCGCACGGCCTGGTCGGCGGCGAACGGCGCTTCGGGGCGCCTCCTGGTGGGGCCGTTCGAGACGATTGCTGCGGCGCGCGCCTTCATCAACCAGCTCGCGGGTAAGGACGTCGCGGCATTCCCCTGGTCGAGCAGGGCAGGCGAGGAAGTCGCGCGGCTTCCCGCCCGGTGAACCCGAGGGCCGTTTACGCCTCGGATCCGGCGAAGAGCCGCGGCCGGCTCCACCCCGAGCCCGGCGGTGCCACCCGCGGTCCGCGCGACGCCTTCCAGCGCGATCGCGACCGGATCATCCACTCGGTCCCGTTCCGGCGCCTCAGGCACAAGACCCAGGTCTTCGTCGCGCCGGACGGCGACCATTTCCGCGTCCGCCTCACCCACAGCCTCGAAGTGGCGCAGATCGGCCGCACCATCGCCCGCGCCCTCGGCCTCAACGAGGATCTGACGGAGGCGCTCTGCCTTGCCCACGACATCGGCCACCCGCCCTTCGGCCATGCCGGCGAGAAGGCGCTGCAGCGGGCGATGGAAGGCGCTGGCGGTTTCGATCACAACGCCCACACGATTCGAGTCCTGTCGACGCTCGAGACGCCTTACCCGACTCATCCCGGCCTCAACCTCAGCTGGGAGACGCTCGAGGGCCTCGCCAAGCATAACGGGCCGGTGGCGACGCCGCCCTGGGCGCTCGCCGAGGCCGACGCCGCATTCCCGCTCGATCTCCGCTCCTGGCCCAGCCTCGAGGCGCAGGTGGCGGCGATCGCCGACGACATCGCCTACGACAATCACGACATCGACGACGGCATCCGCGCCGGCCTGTTCACACTGGACGACCTGATGGAGGTGCCGCTCGCGGCCCGCTGTTGGGCGGGCGTGCGCGCGCGCTACCCGCAGGTGGCCGAGCAGCGCCTCCTTCCAGAGCTGGTCCGCGACCAGATCGGCCTGATGGTGAACGACGTGATCGAGGAGACGCGCCGCCGTGCCGGCAAGGCGGGCGTGGCGAGCGCCGACGACGTGCGGAGCGCCGGCCGCGCCCTCGCCGGCTTCTCCGAAGCGATGGCGGCCGACGAAAGGGCGCTCAAGACCTTCCTCTACGCCCGCATGTACAACGCGCCGCAGAACCTGGCGCTCGCCGGCGAAGCGGGCCGCGTCCTTGCGCGGCTCTACGAATGCTATCTCGGCGACCCCGCGCTCCTCCCGCCTGAATGGCGCCCGGACGGCCTCGACGAGACCGCCGCCCGCCGCCGCATCGGCGATTTCATCGCCGGCATGACCGACCGCTACGCGATCCGCCGCCACGGGGAGCTGGTCGGCCCCGTCGAGCTGCCCGAAGGCTTCTGATCTTCAGCGTCCGCGCAGGTAGCGGGCGACGAGCCAGCCGGCGAGCAGGCCGACGATCAGCAACAGCGCGCTGCCGATCGATCCGATGAACATGAACGCCATGGCCGCCATGCCGCCGGCGTCGATCTCGTCGGGCGCCGCCGGGCCGATTTGCGCGATCATGAAAGCGGCCGCGCAGGTGACGAAGACCGGCGCCGGCAGGGCGGCGCCGACGATGAGCGTCCGCTGCCGGCAGGAGGGACAGAGCCAGTCGACGGCGACGACGACCAGCGCGACGAAGCTCGCATAGCCGATCAGCAGCAGCAAGGTCATCCGACGCCCTCCAACCGTCGGAAAGGCTCGCGCGCTCGGCCGCCGATTGCAAGCCGGTCCGGCGCGCCGCGGTCAGTCGCCGAACGCGGCCTTGAGCTCGTCGAGCCACGGCCTGGCCGTGCCGTCGGACGGGGCGCGCCAGTCGCCGCGGGGGCTGAGGGCGCCGCCGGGCGAGACCTTGGGCGAGTTCGGAAGCGCCGAGCGCTTGAACTGGCTGATCTGGAAGAAGCGCCAGAGGAAGGTCTCGAGCCAGCGGCGGATCGTCGGCAGGTCATATTCGCGCTTCAGCTGCTCGGGATAGTCGAACGGCCACAGGCCCTGATGCGCGTCCTTCCAGGTCTCCCATGCGAGGAAGGCGACCTTGGACGGCGCCTGGCCGGAGCGCAGGATGTGGTACAGGAAGAAGTCGTTGAGCTCGTAGGGCCCGACCTTGTCCTCGGTCGATTGCATCTCCTCGTCGTCGCCGGCGGGGATCAGCTCGGGCGAGATCTTGGTCTGGAGGATCGCGTCGAGGACGCGGTTCGTCTCCTCGTCGAACTGGTCGGTCTTGACCGCCCAGCGGACGAGATACTGGATCAGCGTCTTCGGCACCCCGGCGTTGACCGCATAGTGGCTCATATGGTCGCCGACGCCGTAGGTCATCCAGCCGAGGGCGATCTCGGAAAGGTCGCCGGTGCCGACGACGAAGCCGTTGCGCTGGTTGGCGAGGCGGAACAGATAGTCGGTCCTGAGGCCCGCCTGCACATTCTCGAAGGCGATGTCGTAGACCTTCTCGCCCTTTGCGAAGGGGTGCCCCATGTCCTTCAGCATCTGCATGGCGGCGGGGCGGATGTCGATCTCCTCGCCGACGATGCCGAGCGCCTTCATCAGCGCCCAGGCGTTCGCCTTGGTGGTCTCGCCGGTGGCGAAGCCGGGCATGGTGAAGCCGAGGATCGAATCGCGCGGGATGCCGAGCCAGTCGCAGGCCTTGGCGGCGACGATCAGCGCATGGGTGGAGTCGAGCCCCCCCGAGACGCCGATCAGCATCCTGGCGCCGCTGGTCGCCTGGAAGCGGCGGGCGAGCCCCTGCACCTGGATGTTGAACGCCTCGTAGCAATCCGAATCGAGCTGATCGAGGCGGTTCGGGACGTAGGGGAAGCGCCTCAGGCGGCGGCGGAAGCCGATGTCGGCGAAGCTCGGCTTGTGCTCGAAATGGATGCGCCGCGCGCTTTTCGGGGTGCCCCGCAGCAATCGCATTGTCGTTGAACGTCCCCATCCGCATCCGCTCCAGCCGCAGGCGCTGGACGTCGATGTCGGCGATGCAGAGCTCCGGCTCGCGGTCGAAGCGCGAGGAATCGCAGAGCAGTTCGCCCAGCTCGTAGATCGATCCCTGGCCGTCCCAGGCGAGGTCGGTCGTGCTCTCGCCCGGTCCGGACGCGGCGTAGACGTAAGCCGCGCAGCAGCGCGAGGACTGGGCGGCGCAGAGGAGCTTCCTCTCGTCCGCCTTGCCGATCGTGATGTTGGAGGCGGAGAGGTTGCACAGGATCAGCGCTCCGGAGAGCGCGCCGACCGTCGAGGGCGGCTGCGGCGCCCAATAATCCTCGCAGATCTCGACATGGAAGATGAAGTCGGAAAGGTCCTCGGCGGCGAAGATGAGGTCGGTGCCGAACGGCACGATCTCGCCCGCCACGGCGATGTCGATGCCGTTCAGGCCGATGCCCGAGACGAACCAGCGCTTCTCGTAATATTCGCGGTAATTGGGGAGGAAGCTCTTCGGCACGGCACCGAGGATCCGCCCGCGGGAGATGGCGAGGGCGCAATTGTAGAGCCGCCCGTTGCGCCGCAGCGGCGCGCCGATCACCAGCACCGGCGCGAGCTTCGCGGTCGCGTCGCGGAAGCGCGCGATCCCATCCTCGACCGCATCGAGGAACGCCTCCTGGAGGAAGAGGTCGTCGACCGCGTAGGAGGAGATGTTGAGCTCGGGATAGACGAGCAGGTCGACGCCCTTGCCGCCGGCCTCCTCGGCGAGCGCGATCGCCTGCTCGACGTTGAACGTGACGTCGCCGGCCGAGCCGATCGGGCTCGCCGCCGAGACGCGGACGAAGCCGTGGCGGTGGATCGCCTCGAACGGTGCCGCGGCCGCCGCCTTCCTTGCCGCCATCACAGCATCTCCGTCATCATCTCGATCGCCGTCTTCATGCACCTGACCCGCGTCGCCCCGCGGCCGCCGGGGCCGAAATGCTCTTCCCGATGCATCGTCTTCCTCCCCGCCCGCGCGCAGGCGAAGTGGACCAGGCCCGGCTCCACCCCCTTGTCGGCAAAGCCGGTGATGGCAAGCGCGACGTTGGCGCGGCTGCGCTCGAGCGCACCCTCCGCCATCGCGATCGCCACCTCCTTCGTCACCGCATTGTTGGGAAGGATCGTTTCCATCGGGATGCCGAGCATCTCGTGCTTCGCCTCGTAGGAATAAGTGACGAAGCCGCGGTCGAAGGTGTGGGCGACGCCCTGCACGTCCGTCAGGAGGGAGGCGAGCATGCCGCCGGTGCAGCTTTCGGCGGTGGCGAGCTTCAGCCCGCGCTCGGACGCCTTGGAGAGAAGCACGCGGGCGGCTTCCTCGGTCTCGTGCGGGAGGATCGGGGAAAGGGTCTCGGTGTCGTTCAAAGGGGACATCCTGGCTCTGGCGTCCGAAGGAACCGGACCTAGCGCCGAATGTTCCAGAGGCCAAATGAGGAGGACGACATGGCCGTAGGCAAGCAGAACGCGATCAGGCTCCTGACCGAGGACCATCGCCGCGTCGAAGGACTGTTCGAGCAGTTCGAGAAGGCGAGCGGCGGCACCGCCAAGGAGAAGCTGGCGCGGCAGATCTGCATGGAGCTCAAGGTCCATGCGATGCTCGAGGAGGAGATCTTCTACCCGGCGCTGCGCGGGAAGATCGAGGACGACGATCTCGACGAGGCTTTGGTCGAGCATGACGGCGCCAAGGTGCTGATCAACGAGATCGAGGCGGGCTCGGCGGCCGAGGATTTCTTCGATGCCAAGGTCAAGGTGCTGAAGGAGCAGATCGAGCACCATGTGAAGGAGGAGGAGCGCCAGTCGGGCAACATCTTCTCCGAAGCGCGCAAGACCGACGTGGATCTCGACGCGCTCGGCGAGCAGATGGCGGTGCGGCAGCAGGAGCTGCTTGCTTTGGCGGAGGCGGGCGGCCTCGGCCCGGCGCCGATGGCGACGATGAACGAGCAGGGAGCCTGAGCGATGGCGCGTTGGAGCCGCAGCACGGTCTGGGTCGCCGCCGCGACCGCCGCGGCAGCCGGCCTCGTCGCCGTCGTCGCCAGCCGCCGCTGGTTCGGTGCCGATGACGACGATGACGAAGTCTATGCCCCGGCGCTGAGCCGCGGTTCGCGCGCCGCGGGAGCCTATGGCTCCTCGGGCTCGGCCCGCCAGGCCGGCCCGGACGCGATGCGCGATCCGCCCAAGAGCTGGTCCAAGGTCGACGAAGCCTCCGACGAGAGCTTCCCGGCGAGCGACCCGCCCGCCTTCGCGCCGCACGTCGACTGAGACACAAGGCCAGCCCGGCGAAGGCCAGGATCTAATGCGGCGATCCGTTCGCCCTGAGCTTGTGAACGGGCCCTATGAAAGTATGACTTTCATGGGAACCCCCGAAGGGCTGCTCTTCTTTTGGCGACGCTAGAAGATGAAGGGCAGGGCGTCGACAGGCTCACCCCGAACGGTTGCGGGCGTATGCTGCCCACCCTGCAATGCTGGCGGATGAGGTCCGGCTCGTCTAGGAGGGCGCCGCCCGCTCGCTCCTGAGGACCTCATGACCGTTTCGCTCTCGATCGTCGCGCCCTGCTACAATGAGGAAGGCTCGCTCGAGGAGCTCCACCGCCGCGCTTCGGCTGCGGCGGAGGGGGTCGCAGGCGGCTCGTTCGAGATCGTGCTGGTGAACGACGGCTCGCGCGACCGCACCTGGGAGATCATGCAGGCCCTCGCCGCCCGCGACGAGCGCGTCGTCGCGATCAACCTGTCGCGCAACCACGGTCACCAGCTGGCGCTCACCGCTGGGCTCGACCTCTGCTCGGGCGAGCGCATCCTGATCATCGACGCCGACCTGCAGGACCCGCCCGAGCTGCTCCCCGCGATGATCGCGGAGATGGAGCGGCAGAAGGCGGACGTCGTCTACGGCCTGCGCCGCGCCCGCGCCGGCGAGACCGCGTTCAAGCGCACCACCGCCAAGCTCTTCTATCGCGGCCTCTCCCGTCTCGCCGAAATCGACATCCCGCGCGACACGGGCGACTTCCGGCTGATGAGCCGGCGCGCGCTCGATGCGCTCCTCAGCCTTCCCGAGCAGGCGCGCTTCATCCGCGGCATGGTCGCCTGGGTCGGCTTCCGCCAGGTGCCTTTGGTCTACGACCGGGCCGAGCGCCATGCCGGCCAGAGCAACTACCCGCTCGGCAAGATGGTCCGCTTCGCGCTCGATGCGGTGACCGGCTTCTCGACCGCGCCGCTGCGCTGGGCGAGCCATTTCGGCATGTGGCTGTTCCTCGGCTCGTTCCTGCTCCTCGCCTATATCGCCTGGGGCTGGCTCAGCGGGAACGTCGCCGCGGGCTGGACCTCGCTGATGCTGGTCGTCGTCGCGTTGGGCGCCGTCCAGATGTTCGTGCTCGGCATGATCGGCGAATATCTCGGCCGGCTCTACATCGAATCGAAGCGCCGCCCGCTCTACATCGTCCAGGAGATCGCCGGCCGCGCGGGCGGGCACCCGCATCTCGGCCACATCGCTCACCCGCCCGAGGTGGAAGCGGACTCTGCAGGCGAAGCGATCGCCACGAGCGACACGCCGGGCGGGAACGGCAGCCGGCCGATCGCATAGCGCTCCAGCCCGAACAGGAACTCGAAGGCCCGATTGATGGGCGCCGCCGGCAGCTTGTCGTCGCTGTCTTCCTTGCCTGTCACCCGCCCCGCCAGCCGCGCCGCCGCGGCGAGCGGGAAGAGCAGGCTGTTGAAGTAGGACAGGAGCTCGACCCTCAGCCCCGCTTCCTCGAGCACGCTCCGGAAGCCGCTTTTGGTGTAGCGGCGCTTGTGGTGGTTGACGATGTCATGGGCGCTCCACATCCACGGGTGCGCCGGCACGGTGAGCAGGATCCTGCCGCCCGGCCGCAGCCGCTCGGCGATGCTGAGGAGCGATGCCTTGTCGTCCTCGACATGCTCGAGGACGTCGAGCAGCGCGACCAGGTCGTAGGCGCCACGCTCCACGCCCTCCAGGCGCGGCAAGGTCGATGTCATTGCCGGGCGGCCGAGGCGCTCCGACGCGACCGCGCGCGCCGCGTCGTCCATCTCGACCGCGTCGACGGTGCCGAAGCGGCCGAGCATGTCGAGATTGTGCCCGGTGCCGCAGCCGATCTCGAGGATGCGCGCGCCGGGCGGCGGCTTCGCCCGGGTCTCGATCAGCCGGGCGAGGATCTCGCGCCGCGCCCGGTACCACCAGTGGCGGCTGTCGAGCTCCGCCATGCGGTCGTAGACGATCCGTTCCATCGCTTCAGTGCGCGCCTTCGCAGGTGAAGCGGGCCCGATAGTCGGCGATGGGGCCGAGGCCCACCTCCGCCCGGCGCCGGTCGAGATTGCCGGGATCGACGAGGTCGCGCGGCTGCCAGTCGCCCGGGCCGAGGCACCGTCCCTGGGTGCCGTAGGTCTGCGGCTCGCCGGCGTTCACCGCCACCCGGTCGACGAGATAGGCGAAATAGCTCGCCTGCATGTCGCCGCGCGCGACGCGAGGGCGCAGCATCTCCAGCACCTCGCGCTGCCAGGCGGGGTCGTGGTCGGAATGCTGGACGATCAGCCACGCCGCCTGAGACGCTTCGGCGCCGTAGCGGCCGATGCCGAACCAGCCGATCCGCGCCAGCACGCTCTTCAGCCACTCGGCGTTGGCGGCGGCCAGCGCCCGCACGTCGGCGCTCAGCCGCGCCTCGCCCGCCTGTCCGAGCGAGGCCGGAGCCTCCCGCGTCAGCTGGTACTGGTCGGCGAAGACGCGGCGGAAGAGCTCCTGCGCATCGCGGTCGCGGGTGCGCGCGGCACTGTTCAGCCAGCGGCCGTTGAGCCACTCGGTCCGAAAATTGCCGGCAAGCGCGTCCTCGACGTCCTTCCTCACGCCCGCGCGATAGCCAGTGAGCTCCGCCACCGCCCGCCGGTAGTCGGCGTCCGAGCGCGCGGTCTGCGCCAGCATCATCAGCGCCAGCCGCTCGCCCTCGAGGAAGACCGGGCCGTCGCGCCACGCCGTCCGCAGCCGCTCCAGCTCCGCCGCAAAGGCGGCGGGCTGCGCCTCACGATAGGCATAGGCGTCGAACTGCGCCGCCTGCGCGACGACGGCGGCCGCGGCCGGCGCGAGCAGGATCACGAGGCGAACCGGTTGGTGCGCGGGAAGCCGTTCGGCGCCATGCGCCCGGCGGCGCCTCGGGCGGTGCGCCAGGGATTGAGGTCGGGCTCGGTCCGCATCCGGCCGCTCTCCCCGCCCATCGGCCAGCTCAAGCCGTCCGCGAAGCGGAAGGTGGCGACATCGGAGAGGCCGCCGTCGCGGTAGCGCTGGAGCTGCACGCCGGAGCCCCTCGCCATCTCAGGCAGATCCTTCAGCGGAAACACCACCATCTTCCGGTTCTCGCCGACGGCGGCGACATAATCGTGCTCAGGCGCGATCGGCCGGATTACGACGAGACGCGCGCCGGGGCGCAGGTTCACCACCTGCTTGCCCTTGCGGGTCTCGGCGATCGCCCCCGCCGCCGAAGTGACGAAGCCGCGCCCGTCGGACGAGGCGAGGAGCAGCTTCGCGCCCGAGACCGCGGGCATCAGGGCGACGAAGCTGCCCTCGCCCTCGACGTCGATCATGAGGCGCACCGGCTCGCCGAAGCCGCGCCCGCCGGGCAGCTTGTCGGCGGCCAGCGTGTAGAAGCGGCCGTTGGCGGCGGCGAGGAGCAGCTTGTCCGTGGTCTGGGCGTGGAAGAAGTGGAGCGGCCCGTCTCCGTCCTTGAACTTCATCGCCTCCGGATTGGCGAGGTCGACATGGCCCTTCATCGCCCGGATCCAGCCGCGCTGCGACATGATGACGGTGATCGGCTCGCGCTCGATCATCGCCTCGAGCGGGATCTCGCGCGCGGGGCCCGCCTCCTCGATCAGCGTCCGCCGCCGGCCGAGGCCGGTCTCCGGGCCGTAGCGGGCGCGCAACGCGGCCAGGTCCTTCTTGAGCCGGGTGCGCTGGCGGGCGGGGCTCTCGACCAGCTTCTGCAGCTCCTCGCGCTCGGCGATGAGGCCGTCGCGCTCGCGCCGGATCTGCATCTCCTCGAGCTTGCGCAGCGAGCGCAGCCGCATGTTGAGGATCGCCTCGGCCTGCCGGTCGGTGAGCGCGAACTCGGCGATCAGCACGGGCTTGGGCTCGTCCTCGGTGCGGATGATCTCGATCACGCGGTCGAGGTTTAGATAGGCGACGAGAAAGCCTTCGAGCAGCTCCAGCCGGTCGTCGATCTTGTCGATCCGGTGCTGGGAGCGCCGGACGAGCACCTCGAACTGGAAGTCGAGCCAGGCCTTGAGCGCCTGCCTCAGGCTCATCACCCGCGGCGTCCGGCTCGCATCGAGGACGTTGAGGTTGAGCGGAATGCGCACCTCGAGGTCGGTCAGCCGGAACAGGCTGTCCATCAGGATCTGCGGCTCGACCGTGCGGCTGCGCGGTTCGAGCACGATCCGGATCAGCTCATCCGATTCGTCGCGCACGTCCGCGAGGATCGGCAGCCGCTTCTCCGAGACGAGCGCGGCGATCTGCTCGATCAGCTTCGATTTCGGCACCTGATAGGGGATTTCTGAAATGATCGCGTTCCAGGTGCCGCGGCCCTGGTCCTCGATCGTCCACCGCGCCCGCACCCGGAAGGCGCCGCGGCCCGTGGCATAAGCGTTGGCGATCGCATCGGCGCCGTCGACGATGACGCCGCCCGTCGGGAAGTCGGGTCCGGCGACGAAGTCCATCAAGGTCCGTTCCTCGGCCTTGGGATCGTCGATCAGGTGGCTGGCGGCGTCGATCAGCTCGGCGAGGTTGTGCGGCGGGATCGAGGTCGCCATGCCGACGGCAATGCCGCTCGCCCCGTTCGCGAGCAGGTTCGGGAAGAGGCCGGGGAAGACCTCCGGCTCCTCCTCCTCGCCATTGTAGGTCGGGCGGAAGTCGACGGTGCCTTCGTCGAGCCCCGCCATGAGCTCGTTCGCAGCCGCGGTGAGCCGCGCCTCGGTGTAGCGCATCGCCGCCGCGTTATCGCCGTCGACGTTCCCGAAATTGCCCTGTCCGTCGACCAGCGGGTAGCGGAGCGAGAAGGTCTGGGCGAGGCGGACCATCGCGTCGTAGACCGACTGGTCGCCGTGCGGATGGTATTTGCCGATCACGTCGCCGACGACGCGGGCGCATTTCTTGTACCCCGCGGCCGGATCGAGCCGCAGCAGCCGCATCGCCCAGAGCAGGCGGCGGTGGACCGGCTTCAGGCCGTCGCGCACGTCCGGCAGCGACCGCGCCGTGATCGTCGAGAGGGCGTAGACGAGGTAGCGCTGGGAGAGGGCGTCGTCGAACGGTGCGTCGACGATGTGGTTGAACTCATCGGACATGGCGGATGGTTAGCAGCGGCTTTCGCGGCGCGCGAGGACCTATTGCGCACGCTGTATGTTATAAGATATCATAACGCACAAACGAGGAGGAGAGGTCCCCATGCGCCGCCCGATCCTGATGGCCGCTGCCGCCGCCGTCGCCGCGATTCCGATCGTGCTGATGTCGCGCCAGGAGAGCCTGCGCACCAGCCAGCCGATGAAGGAACAGCTCAGGACCTTCGACGCCGCCGAGGCCCCGGCGCCCCTCTCGCTTCCCAAGATGGAGACGGCCACCCAGCCGCCGCCACTGGCTCGTCCGGCGGCGCCGCCGCCCGCTGACTACGTGCCGGCGGATGGGAGCGGAGCGGCGCCGTCCTCGCTCCTCCCGGAGACGGCGCCGCGCGTCGCCTATAGCTACGGCTATCGTTTCCGCGTGCCGAACGAGGCGCTTGCGCCGCTGCAGGAGCGCCACCTTCAGCTCTGCCAGTCGCTCGGATCGGTCCGCTGCCGCGTCGTCTCGATGCGGCGCAGCGAGAGCCGCCCGGAGGCCGGCGTGCGGCGGGACCACGGCTATGGCGGCGGCGGGGAGGCGCCCGTCGAGCCTGCCGCCTCGCTCGAGCTCCAGGTCGCGGCGGAGATCGCCGACGAGCTCGGCCGCCGGCTCACCGCCAGCACCGGGGAAGCGCGCGGCGAGCTTGCGGATCGCCAGATCAGCGGCGACGACGTCTCGAGAGCGATGGTCGATTCCGAAGCGCGCATTCGCAGCCGCGAGGCGTTGATCCGGCGCCTCTCGGCTTTGCTCGAGACGCGCAGCGGCAATATCGAGCAGGCGGTCGAGGCGGAGCGGTCGATCAACCAGGCGCAGGAGGAGCTCGACGCCGCCCGCACCTGGCTCGCCGAGACGCGCGGCCGCGTCGCCATGTCGCGCATCGCGATCGCCTATGAGCCGCTCGGCGCCGCCGCCGCGACCCGCGGCGATCCGAATCCGATCGCGACGGCTCTCCAGCGGGTCGGCTCGCTCACCGTCCAGAGCCTCGCCGCCTTGCTGCTCGTCGCTGGCGTCGTCGTCCCCTGGGCGCTGCTCGGCCTGCTGATCGTCTTCGCCGCGCGCTGGCACCGCCGCCGAACCGACGCCGCCGAAGCCGCTCAATCACTCCCGGCGGAGTGAGTTGCACCTTCTCTACCGTTGTGGTAGAGAAGGTGCCGACATAGGGAGACTGCCATGCGTAGATCGCTCGTACTCGCTCCGTTGTTCGTCGCTCTTGCCAGCTGCAGCGGAGGCGACCGGGAGGGCGACTCGGGCGGCGGCGGCTCCGGCGAATCGGCCTCGTACTCGAACGAATCGTCCGCCGACGTCGATCTCAGCGCCCGCGCCCCCGGCGCCGCAACTGCCGAAAGCTCCGCCGCCGGGCCGAACGTGTCGCCCACCGCCGCACCGGGTGTCGCCTTCAACTATCGCTACGCCTTCCGCCTCGCCGCCGAGCGCATCGCCGAGGTCCAGGAGCAGCACGCGGCCCGTTGCGAGCAGCTCGGGCCGAACCGGTGCCGGATCACCGGCATGCTCTACCGCCGCCACGACGAGGACAATATCGAAGCGCGGCTCGCTTTCAAGCTCGACCCGATGGTCGCCCGAGCCTTCGGCCGCGAAGGCGTCGGCGCCGTGGTGCGAGCCGACGGCATGCTTGTCGAGAACGAGATCACCGGCACCGACGTCGCACCCACCCTGCGCCAGGCTGGCCGCGGCATCGCCCAACTTCGCGAGGAGCTCGCCCGGATCGAAGCGCGCCTCGCGGGGCGGCTCAGCGCCGGCGACCGGGCGAGCCTCGAATATGAGGCGCAGCAGCTGCGCGAGCGCATCCGCGCGACCGAGCAGAATCGCGAGGAGACCGAGGAGACGCTCGCGACGACGCCGATGACCTTCGCCTACGGCTCCGGCCGCTTCGTCCCCGGGCCGCAGCCCCGCCGTCCGTTCGGCGACGTGCTCGAGGATGCGTGGGAGAACTTCCTCGATGGCGCGTCGGTGCTCTTCGTGATCCTCGTCACATTGCTCCCGTGGGCGCTCCTCGGCTTCCTCGGCTGGCTCGCCTTCCGCTGGCTTCGCCGCCGCTTCGGGCCGGGGCCCGTCCACGAACCGGCAGCGCCCGCACCCGGGCCGGACGCCTAGGCCGACGCCGGCGGCGGCTCGAAGATCGCCGCCGGCTCGCTCGCCTTCAGCGCCTCCACCTCCGCCAGGATCCAGTCGCGGAAGGCGCGGACCTTGGGCTGGTTGCGCCGGTGCTCGGGATAGACGAGCCAGTAGCCGGGCCCGTCGAAGCTCACGGCGTCGAACAGCTGGACGAGCCGCCCGCCCGCCAGCTCCTGGCGCCAGAAGAGCGGCGTCAGCATGCCGACGCCGGCGCCGGAGAGCGCCGCCTGGCCCTCCATGGCCTGGGTGTCGAAGCGGATGCCCACCGGCCGCGACACGTGCGCCGCCGACAGCCCTGCCTCCCCCAGCCAGAGCTCCCACCATTCGTCTTCCGGGGTCAGGCGCGGAACCCGCAGCAGGTCCGCGGGCCGCTCAATGCGGTGCGCGTCCCGGAATTCGGGGCTGGCGATCGGCGTCGCATGCAGCCGGAACAGGAAATGTTTCCGGAGCCCCGGCCACTCCGCCTTGCCGAGCGTGCTGCGGATCGCCACGTCGACTTCCTCGCGGGCGAAGTCGACGATGCGGTTGTCCGTGTTGAGCCTGACGGCGAGCTCCGGCCGCGCCAGCTGGAAGGCCCCGAGCCGCGGCGCGATCCAGTTCGAGGCGAAGGTCTGCGTCGTCGAGATGGCGAGCACGCTCTCGTCCTCGGCGACCAGCGAGCCGAAGGCGTCGGCGAGCGTGTCGAACGCCCGCGCCACCAGCGGCGCCGCCCGCCGCCCGGCCTCGCTCAGCGTGACGCGGCGCTTGGAGCGCAGGAACAACGGCACGCCGAGCCGATCCTCGAGCAGCTTCACCTGATAGCTGACCGCCGCCTGCGTCATGCCGAGCTCGGCCGCGGCGCGAGTGAAGTTCTCGTGGCGCGCGGCGGCTTCGAAGACCCGGACGGCGGTGAGCGGCGGCAGCTTGCGCATCGGCAGCACCATAAGCTCAGCTTATCAGTACTGTCGAGAGTTTCGTTGGCGGAAGGAGCGAGCAGGAGCCATGTTGCTGCTGTAGCCGGACGAGCCGGCGCTCGCACAGACAGGGAGAAAGGCCATGCGCGACCAGATGGACGCGGAGATCTGGAATGCTCACCACGATCAGTTTTCGGAATATGTGGAGGGCCTCGCCGCCGCCGCCGCGCGCTCGCTGCGCAGGAGCGGATCGCTCGCCGCGCGGCTGCCGGCGCAGGTCCTCGCCGGGCTGTTCGCGGTGAGCCTCACCCTGGCGGTGTTCGGCGCCTCCGCAGCCTGATCCGCCCCAAACCAACCCTCAAGGAGAAGAACGATGGCCACCACCACCACCCGCCGCAGCGGCTTCCTCGCCTCGGTCCGCCGCGCCCTCGCGGCGATCGACGCCGGCTTCTGCAAGCTCAACCGCATCCAGTTCGACGCGCCCTGGCGCACCGAGCGCCGCGGCCGCTGCTGATCTTTGCCAGGCGCGCGGCCGCGGTCTATCGCGGCGGCATGCCTCGCTTCCGACACGTCCTCCTCCCGAAAGCGCTTGCCGCGCTCGCCGCGGCCGCCCTAACCGGCTGCACGATGCCGAGCGAAGCGCCTCCCGCCGCCCCCGCGGCCGCTCCCGGCCGTGGGCCGGACGGGCTGATGGCCTGGCCGGACCTGCTCGAACGGCCCAGGGCCGAGCCGAGCGCCACCGTCCGCTACGGGCCGGACAGCATGCAGGTCGTCGACCTGTGGCTGCCGGAGGGGAGGGGGCCGCACCCCACCGTCCTGATGGTCCATGGCGGCTGCTGGCAGACCGAGGTCGCCGACCGCCGCTTCATGAACTGGATCTCCGACGATCTGCGGCGCCGCGGCATCGCCGTCTGGAACATCGACTACCGCGGCGTCGACCGGGAAGGCGGCGGCTATCCCGGCACCTTTCTCGACGCGGCCGCGGCCGCGGACGCGCTGCGGGAGCATGCCCCGCGCTACCGCCTCGACATTTCCCGCCTCGTCGCCGTCGGGCACAGCGCCGGCGGTCACCTCGCGCTCTGGCTCGCCGCGCGTCCCCGCCTGCCGGCAGACTCGCCGCTCCGCACGCCGAACCCGATCCCCATCCGAACCGTCGTCAGCCTCGGCGGCCTCCCCGATCTCGAGGAAGCCGCCCGCCCGCCCGGGAGCGGCTGCGGCACCGAGGTGATCGGGCGCCTCACCGGCGGCCGCTTCGCCGACACTTCGGTCCCTCGCCTCGCACCGCTCGGCGTGCGCCAGGTGCTCATCAACGGCGATCAGGACCGGATCATCCCGACGGCCTATGCCGAAGGCTATGCCGCGCCGATGCGCGCCGCGGGCGACGACGTCCGCGTCCGCATGGTCAACCGCACCGGCCACGTCGAGCTCATCGCGCCCGGCACCGCCGCCTGGGAAATCGCCGTCGAGGAAATCAAACGTGCGCTGCGGCGCCGGACGGCACGTTGAAGCGCCGTTCTCCCGTTCGGGCTGAGCTTGTCGAAGCCCTGTCCTTCTTCCTGGCGCGCGGGGGGAGAAGGGCAGCCCTTCGACAAGCTCAGGGCGAACGGAGTCTCTGACGTGACAGCCACCCTCGCCGAAGCCCGCGCGCTCGACGCCGCCGATCCCCTCCGCCACTTCCGTGACCGCTTCATCCTCCCGGACGGCATCATCTACCTCGACGGCAATTCGCTCGGCGTCCTCCCGCGGCCGACGGCCGAGCGTCAGCGCGATCTCGTGGAGCGGGAATGGGGCGAGCGGCTGATCCGCAGCTGGAACGAGGCCGGCTGGATCGACGCGCCGCAGCGGGTCGGCGCCAAGATCGCCCGCCTGATCGGCGCGCAGCCGCACGAGGTCCTCGTCGCCGATTCGACCTCGGTCAATCTCTACAAGCTCCTCGTCGCCGCCGAGAAGCTGTCGGAGCGGCCCGCGCTCCTCACCGAAGCGGGCAATTTCCACACCGATCTCCACATCGCGTCGGGCGCCGCCGAGCTCACCGGCCTCCGCCTCGACATTGCGCCGCGGGGCGAGATCGAAAGCCGCATCGGCGCCGACACCAACCTCCTCCTCCTCACCCATGTCCACTACAAGACGGCAGACCGCTTCGACATTGCCGCGGTCACGGCGCGGGCGCGCGAAGCCGGCGCGCTCACCATCTGGGACCTCAGCCACAGCGCCGGTGCGGTGCCGCTGAGGCTGAACGAGGACGGCGCCGAGCTCGCCGTCGGCTGCGGCTACAAATATCTGAACGGCGGCCCCGGCGCGCCCGCGTTTCTCTACGTCGCCGAGCACCTCCAGGAGCGGCTCGTGAGCCCGCTGCGCGGCTGGATGGGCCATGCCGCGCCCTTCGCCTTCACCGACGACTATGTGCCTGCGCCCGGCATCGCCCGCTTCCTCGCCGGCACGCCGCCGATCCTCGCACTTGCCGCGCTCGAGAGCGGCATCGACGCCTTCGACGGCGTCGCGATGGACGCGCTCTGGGAGAAGTCGGTCGCCCTGTTCGACATGTTCGGGCGCCTGATGGCCGAGCGCTGCCCCGATCTCGCCTGCATCTCGCCGCTCGATCCCGCGGAGCGCGGCAGCCACATATCCTTCCGCCACCCGCACGCCTTCGAGATCTGCCAGGCGCTGATCGAGGCGGGGGTGATCGGCGACTTCCGAGCGCCGGACGTCCTTCGCCTGGGGCTTACGCCGCTCTATCTCCGCTTCGAGGATGTCTGGCGCGCGGCCGACATCTGCGCCGCCATCGTCGGGTCGGAGCGGTGGCGTGAGCCCCGCTTCGCCGTCCGCGGCAAGGTGACATGACGCTGCGGAATTGCCGAATGGCGACGGCTCCACTATAGCGCGTCTCCGTCTGCCCCGGGCCCGCCGCGTTTTCGACAGGTGCTCCCGGGGCGCGACCGTTTCGAGCCCGGAGCTTCGCCCATGTCCCGCCGCCGCCAGATCTACGAAGGCAAGGCCAAGATCCTCTATGAGGGGCCGGAGCCGGGCACGCTCATCCAGTATTTCAAGGACGACGCCACCGCCTTCAATGCCCAAAAGCGCGGCACGATCTCGGGCAAGGGCGTGCTCAACAATCGCATCTCCGAGCACATCTTCACCCTGCTCGGGACGATCGGCGTGCCGACCCACTTCATCCGGCGCCTCAACATGCGCGAGCAGTTGATCCGCCAGGTCGAGATCATCCCGATCGAGGTCGTGGTCCGGAACGTCGCCGCCGGCAGCCTCGCCAAGCGCCTCGGCATCGAGGAGGGAACGCAACTCCCCCGCACGATCATCGAATATTATTACAAGGACGACGCGCTCGGCGATCCGATGATCGCGGACGAGCACATCGCCTGCTTCGGCTGGGCGAGCCAGGAGGAGATGAACGACATCGCCGACATGGCGGTGCGCGTGAACGACTTCATGTGCGGCCTGTTCGCCGGCATCGGCATCCGCCTCGTCGACTTCAAGATCGAGTTCGGCCGGATCTGGGAAAACGACTATGCCCGGACGATCCTTGCCGACGAGATCAGCCCGGACGGCTGCCGTCTCTGGGACATGGTCTCGGGCGAAAAGCTCGACAAGGACCGGTTCCGCCGCGATCTCGGTGGCGAGGCCGAAGCCTATCAGGAAGTCGCCCGCCGCCTGGGGCTCCTTCCCGAGGGCGATGCGAATATGGTCCTCGACATGGAAAGCCACCGGAAGAAGCGCGGCAAGTGACGTCGGTGCCGGCCCCGCCGGCGCCCGGCGTCATCCCGACGAACGCCGGGATCTCAGGACGAGAAGCCGCAGGCGGTTTACGCAGCGCTTCATCGACGCCGGGGCTTTTCACGCCACGAGATATTGGCCTGCGCCGGGATGACGGACTCGGACCGACTGTTGCGGCGCGGGGAGCTTGCCCCTAGCTCTTGAGGCGTGCCCCACTCGCATCATCATGGCCGCGCGCACCACCACGGCCACGGCCACGGCCACGCGCACGGCCATCACCATCACGCCCCGACCGACTTCGGCCGCGCCTTCGCGATCGGCATCGCTCTCAATCTCGGCTTCGTCGCGGTCGAGGCGGCCTACGGCTTCATCGCCAATTCGATGGCCCTGCTCGCCGATGCGGGTCACAACCTCTCCGACGTGCTCGGCCTCGCCATCGCCTGGGGCGCGGCGACGCTCGCCAAGCGGCCGCCGAGCCGGCGCTTCAGCTACGGCCTGCGCGGCGTCACCATCCTCGCCGCGCTCGCCAACGCCGTCATCCTGCTGATCGCGGTCGCCTTCATCGTCTACAACGCCGTCGTCCGGCTGATCATCCCCGATCTAGTCGACGGCGAGATCGTGATCACAGTCGCCGCGATCGGCATCCTGATCAACGGCGTCACCGCGTGGATGTTCGCCCGAGGCCGCAAGGGCGATCTCAACATACGAGGCGCCTATCTCCACATGCTCGCCGACGCGCTCGTCTCCGCCGGCGTCGTCGTCGCCGGCATCGGCATCGCGACCACGGGGTGGCTATGGCTCGATCCTGTCGCCAGCCTCATCGTCGCGGCTCTGATCTTCATCGGCACCGCCGACATGCTGCGCGAGTCGCTGACCATGGCGCTCGCCGGCGTCCCGTCGAGCATCGATCCCGATGCGGTCGAGGGACATCTGACCGCCCTCCCGGGGGTCGAGCGGGTCCACGATCTTCACATCTGGTCGATGAGCACGACCGAGTTCGCGCTCACCGCCCATCTGGTGATGCCCGCAGGCTTTCCCGGCGACGCCTTCCTTGCCGATTGCGCCCACCAGATCGAGCACCGCTTCGGCATCACCCACTGCACCGTCCAGATCGAGACCGGGGACGACTGCCGCCTCGGACCGGAAGGGCACGCACACTGACGCGAGCGCGAGCCGGTGCGCCCGCGCCCCCCCGCAACAGGCATCGAATCCCACCGCCAAAAGAAAGGGCCCCGCCGTTGCCGGCGAGGCCCGTCCTCTCCTGTTATTTCTCGAAGCTCGGCGCGGTCAGCGGCCCGACGCGCTCGGGCCGCCCAGCGCGACGCTCGGCGTGCCGGCATCGGCCCGGCGCTGCATCGCGGCGAGGGACTCGCCGCCCTGGATGAAGGGGATCGGGTTGACCGCGCGGCCGTCGATCCGGACCTCGTAATGAAGGTGGCTGCCGGTCGAGCGGCCGGTCGAGCCCATCAGGCCGATCAGCTCGCCGCGACGGACGCGCTGGCCGGGGCGGGCGATCAGGCGGGACATGTGGCCGTAGCGGGTCTGGATGCCCTGGCCGTGATTGAGCTCGACCAGGTTGCCGTAGGCGCCGGCATATTCGGAGCGGCCGACGATGCCGTCGGCGGTGGCGTAGATCGGGGTGCCGAGCGGTCCGGCGAGATCGACGCCGGCATGCATCGCCGCGCTGCCGCGGAACGGATCGGAGCGGGTGCCGTAGCCGCTGGTGAAGTTGCCGGTGTTGACCGGGCGGCCGGCGGGGATGGCGATGATGCCGTCCTCGAGCCGGTCGAGCTGGCGCCAGGCGACGAAGAGCTGGCGGAAGCGCGGATCGGCGCCGGCCGGCGTGTCGACGGCCTCGAGCGGACCGCCGCGGCCGAGGAAGCGCGCCGGGTTGAGGCCGAGGCGGCGGATCTGCTGCGCGGTCTCGACGATGCGCTCGCGGGCGGCGCCCTCGGCGCGCTCGACGAACACGCGCTGCATGCCCTCGACTTCGGCATAGGGCTCCTCGGCGCCGGCTGCGGCGGCCGGCGTCTCGGACGAGCGCGGCAGCATCGCGGCGAGGCGGTCGGCGTCCTGCTCGCCGGCGACGAGTGCGTTGAGGAAAGCCTGGCGCTGCTCGAGCACGGCGGCGCGCTGCTCGGCCTGCTGCCGGATGCGGATGAGGTCGGCCTGCATGGCCGCCACCTGGCGCTCCATCTGGGCGACGTCGCCTTCGACGGCGTCGGCGGCGGAAACGATGCTGACGGTGGCGAAGGCGGACCAGGCGAGCAGCAGGATGGCGGCGAGGCAAGCGCCGACCTGAACCCGCGAGCCGACGCTGAAGCGCCTCAGGCTCTTGCCGTCATGGAAGAAAATATCGCGAGGTTTGAAGAGGTTGCGGAACCTGGCGGCAAGGCCGGCGTTGGCAGTCTGAACCAGAGTCGTCATCATCTTCCCCGATCGGCATTTGCGGCGGCTAGGCCCGCAAGTGCGATCCTCTTGAATCGTTGGGCTTTTGGCCCGGATCATGGCGTCGGAAGTGCCCACCCCGCGACGTGTGACCGCAGACTGTTAAGCAAAGCTTCCCGCGGCAACCCCTTCGTAGAAATCGCGGGACAGACCGGCTTGGTCGCGCGCTGAACCGTTGAACGGCGGCTTGAGGGCGCCGCGGAAGTGCTGCCGCACCAGCTGTTGCCAGTGCGAAACGATGTCCAATTTCCGTGATTCGCAGCCGCTTTTGAACCATTTCGTGCCGACGGAAACGTGCTGGATTTCGTCGCGGTAGATGCGCCGCAGGATCGCCGCCGAGCGCATGTCGCCGGCTGCCTCGAACCGCGCCACCGTCGCCGGCGTCACGTCGAGGCCGCGCGCCTCCAGAACCATCGGCACCACGGCCAGCCGGGCGAGCACGTCGCCGGCCGTCTCCTCCGCCGCTTCCCACAGCCCGTCATGTGCAGGCAGCGTCCCGTAGGACGAGCCGAGCGCCCGCAGGCGGCGGTCGAGGAGCGCGAAGTGGATCGCCTCGTCGGCACCGACCGAGAGCCAGTCGCCGACGAAATCGCGCGGGAAGGCGGCGCCGAAGCGGCCTGCCATGTCGAAGGCGAGGTCGATCGCGCCCAGCTCGATATGGGCGAGCGCATGAAGCATCGCGATCCGCCCCCGCTCCGATCCGCCGCGACCCCGCTTGGGCATCCGGTTCGGGGGCACCAGCTCCGGCCGCTCGGGCCGCTCCGGCCGCTCCGGCATCGCCGCGTCGAAGGCATGCTCCAGTTCGCGCCGCCGCCACGCCCGCGCCGCCCACCGCGCCCGCCGCACCTTCTCGTACGGCTCCGCCGCGAGCAGCACCGCGCGGCAGGCGCCGGCGATCGTCTCCGCTTCCCTCACCCAGCTTTCCCCATGACGCCGGCCTCTACCGGCGGTGGCGCCAGGAAGCCATGCCGTTCACCGTCAGGATCCTGCTGCTGCGCTCTCCGGCAGCTTGGCGGATGAGCGCCGCGTCGCGAGCGAAGCGGCGGCCGACGGCCGTATCGTCTATTCCTGCTGCGCCGCCGCGACTTCGATCGGGTCGGCGGCCACGGTCGGCTTCTCCTCGATCGCAAAGCCGGCATAGCGCTCCACGACGAACGGTTCCGGCTGGGGCCCGGCTTCCGCCTCCTGCTCGTCGTGGGACTGCGGCTGCGGCTCCGGCGCATAGTCAGCGGCCGGCCGAGCCTCCGTGTGCCAGCCGGTCTCGACGACCGCGAAGTGCGTGCCCGCCCGATAGGCGTCCCGTGCGACCCGCGCTACGCAGTCGCCGCAATCCGCGGCGTGGGCGTCCTGTCCCTCCGCCCAGCCGTAGAGTTCGGCGAAGCGCGGCGCCTGCGGCCTCGCCAGCGTCTCGTCCACTGCCGCGCCGCGGTCGCGCGGGTGGACGGCGGCGCCCTGGTAGTAGAGCGGATTGATCTGGTCGATCGCGCTCTCGCCGAGATGGATGCCGAGCGCCGCCGCCGCGATGACCAGTGCCGCCAGTGCGGACGCGGTGAGCCTTTTCTCCATCGGGGGAACTCCGGAACGCTGAACTTCGAATGCAGAACGAGGGGAGGCGATGCGCGTTCCGTTCGGCGCGCGGCCTGAAATGCCGCCTTCTTCGCCGATCATCCGCTCCTCCTCACGCTCCCAGCGCGGCGCGAAGTGGCCCGCTAGATCGCCAGGTAGCCGCTCGGCTCAGCCTTCCGGCTCGTCATGGACCCAGCTCGGGTGGAGCGTGTCGATCAGGCGCCAGCCCTCCTCGCGGCGCTCGGCCCACATGCTCCCGAGCCGGACGACATGGGCCGGCCGGTCCGGTGCCCTGGCGATCACCCGCACCGCACCGTCGTGACCGGCATCGAGGACGCCGATTGCCATGTCCGTGCCGTCGGCATCGGCAAGCGAGCAGACCGGGTGCTTTCCGCCCAGCCCGATCCTGGCTGGCGGTGCCGGCTCGAAGGCGATGTCTGACAGGTCGAGCGGACCCGCGCCGTCGATGGCGGCAGCGAACGACGCCTGACGCAGCCGCGCCCGCGCCGCCGACGTCTTGCGCGTCGCGCTGGGGGAGGGGCGGAGCGCAATGATGGTGCGCTCGCGATGCCTGTCGAGGATCGGCGCCAGCGCCGTCTCGTCGCCGAGAGCGACGATGCAATCGGCGTCCAGCGCGGCGATCGTCGCCGCCTGGAGCCGCGCGCCGAGCTTCTCCACGAAGCCCGAGCTGTTGGCGACGAAGCGCTGCGATGCCCGCGCGAGCGCTTCGCAGGCCCGTGTCAGCAGGAAGATGTTGGCCGAGCTGGTCGAGCCGATGAAGACGAAGCCGCCGAGATCGAAGCGGCCGCCGGCGAGCCGTCCGAGCGAGACGGTTCCGGGCGGGCCGACCAGCTTCTGCCCCGGATCGGCGTCGATCAGCTCCAGCCCCGGGTCGCCGAGCATCAGCGCAGTGACGAAGCTGCTCTTGCCGGTATCGGTGGCGCCGATCACCGCGATGCGCGCGAAGCGCTCAGCGCCGATCCGCTCGATCGCCGCCTGCCAGTCGTCGGGGATGTGAACCGCAGCTGCCACGCCGTCGCCAACGCCGGTCGGCGGCGGCGGTGCCGTCAGGGCAGCGCGCGGGCGGCGGCGAGCACTTCCTCGGCATGCCCGGGGACCTTCACCTTCCGCCAGACCCGCTTCACCACCCCGTCGCGGTCAACGAGGAAGGTGGCGCGCTCGATGCCCATATATTTGCGGCCGTACATCGATTTCTCGGTCCAGGTGCCGAAAGCCTCGCAGGCCGAGCCGTCGGTGTCGGACGCGAGCGGGACCCTGAGCCCGTATTTCTCCGTGAACTTGTTATGGCTCTTCGCCGGGTCCTTCGAGACGCCGAGGAGCCAGGTCCCCGCCTTCTCGAACTCTTCGGCAAGCGCCGTGAACGCCTGCGCCTCCGCGGTGCAGCCGGAGGTGTCGTCCTTCGGGTAGAAGTAGAGGACGAGCTTGTTGCCGCCGAAATCGGCCGGGCTGATCGCCCGTCCGTCCATCGCCTCGAGCTTCACGTCCGGAACTGGATCGCCTTCGTTCACCATCTCGCTCATCCTCTCCCGCCGGACACTTCGCGCCACAAGGCGGACACCCTCTGCCGCGCCTCGTCCGCGGCTGCAAGAAGGGCGTCCCAATCGGCCCGGCCGCAAGCTTCCGCGACGAGCGGCCGCGTCGCCGGCGGAGGCGGCTCCGAGCCGGGCGCAACGAGCCGGAACATGACCAGCATGCGGGTCAGCAGCCGCAGCGCAGGATCGATCTCCTCCGAGACCAGGCCCGCCCCGGCGAGCTCGGCCAGCGCTACCTCGAGGTGCGGGTCGAGGCCGATGCCGTGGCGGAGCTGGAGCGTGTGGACGGCGAATTCGAGGTCGACGAGGCCGCCCGACACCAGCTTGACGTCGAGCGGCCCCGAGGCCGGCTTGTGAAGGGCGATGTCCGCCCGCATCTTCACCGCGTCGGCGACGAGCGCCTGCGGGTCGCGGGACTTGCGCAGCGCGCCGAGGATGGTCTCGCGGAGCGCCGCCCGCGCCGTCGCAGAGCCGTAGACCGGCCGCGCCCGGGTCAGGGCCATATGCTCCCAGGTCCAGGCCTGCTCCTTTTGATATCGCTCGAAGCTCTCGATGGAGATGGCGAGGAGGCCGTCCGTGCCCGAGGGACGGAGCCGGGTGTCGACGTCATAGAGCGGCCCCGCCGCCGTCGGCACCGAAAGCGCCGCCGTCACGCGCGGGGCCAGGCGGTTGAAATAGTCCGTCGCCCGGAGCGGCCTCGGCCCGTCCGACTCCGCTTCGTGGGAGCCGCTGAACAGAAAGACAAGGTCGAGGTCCGAGGCATGGGTCAACGCCTCGCCGCCGAAGCGGCCGAGCCCGAGGATCAGGAGCTCGGAGCCGGGCACCTTGCCGTGTTTTTGCTCGAACTCGGCGACGGCGGCGTCGGCAAGGACGTTGATCGCCGCCTCCGCCACCCGCGAATAGCCCTCGGTCACCTCGATTGGATCGCGATGGGCGGCGACGAGCTGGACGCCGAGCGCGAAACGCCGCTCGTTGACCCGCCGCCGCACCCGGTCGAGCACCATCTGATAGTCCTCGTCGGGCCGGTCGGGACGGGCGAAATCCCGTGCCAGCGCCTCGGCCGGCGCCACCGTCGCGAAGGCGCTGGCGTCGATCAGCGTATCGAGCAGCTCCGGGCGGCGGCCGAGCTGCTCGGCCAGGGCGGGGGCGTGGCTCAGCACCGTCGCGAGGATGCGGGTCAGCTCCGGCTGGGCCTGGAGCAGGCGGAAGAAGTTGACCCCGCTCGGCAGCCGCTCGACGAGCTGGTCGAAGCGGTTCATCGCACGCATCGGGTCCGGAGCTCCTGCGAAGGACTCGACGAGCACCGGCAGCATCGCCTCGAACGCCGAACGCGCGGCGTGGGTGCGCAGCGATCGGATCCGCCCGGATCGCCAGCCTTCCACCCTGAGGCGCGCCGCGATCGGATCGTCGAAGCCGGCCGACGCCAGCCGCGCCTCGAGCGGCTCGGCGCCTTCGGGGAGGAGGTCGCCCTCGCCGGCGTCGAGACCGTCATAGGCCGCAGCGACCCGCCGCACGGCCGGCGCGACCAGCGCCAGCAGCGCCGCGCCGTCGTCGAGACCGTGCAGGCGAGCGACGTTGTCGAGCTCGCCTGCCGAGCGCGGGAGCTCGTGCGTCTGCCGATCCTCCACCATCTGCAGCCGATGCTCGATCGTGCGGAGGAGGCGATAGCTCTCGGCCAGCGCGGCGGCATCGTCCCGCCCGATCCGGCCGGCGTCGCCGAGCGCACGCAGCGCCTCCAGCGTCGCAGGAGCCCGCAGCGCGGGCTCGCGGCCGCCATGGATGAGCTGGTGGATCTGGGCGAAGAACTCGATTTCGCGGATGCCGCCGCGGCCGCGCTTCAGGTCATAGCCCGGGCCGAAGGCCTGTCCCTGGGCATAATGGTCGCGGATGCGGCGGGTGATCGACTGGATCTCGCCGATCGCGCCGAAATCGAGGCTGCGCCGCCAGACGAACGGGTGGATGGCGTCGAGGAAATAGCGGCCGATCCCGGCATCGCCGGCGACGAAGCGGGCCCGGATGAAGGCCGCCCGCTCCCATGGCAGGGCGCTCGATTCGTAATAGCCGATCGCCGCCTCCACCGGCAGCGCCAGCGGCGTCACCTCGGGCGAGGGCCTGAGGCGCAGGTCGACGCGGAAGGCATAGCC
>DASWMB010000243.1:0-5123 GCA_036399955.1 Allosphingosinicella sp.
CTTGAATCCGCGCGGCTCCCCTGCTATCGGCGCCCGCAACGGCGCGGGACCTGTCTCGCGACGAACCGATTTTTATGCTATCGGCGCTTCCGACTCCGGCAGGTCTCCAACGGTCTGCCGCGCGAGCGTCTTTCGAACCGGAGAGTGACAGGCCTTTATGCAAATTCTCGTTCGCGACAACAATGTCGACCAGGCGCTGCGAGCGCTCAAGAAGAAGCTCCAGCGCGAGGGCGTCTACCGCGAGATGAAGCTGCGCCGCCACTATGAGAAGCCGTCCGAGAAGCGCGCGCGTGAGCGCGCCGCCGCGATCCGCCGCGCCCGCAAGCTCGAGCGCAAGCGCGCCGAGCGCGACGGCGGCGGCGGCGCCCGCTAGGCGAGCCTCGAAGCAGCTTGCTTCGTCAGGGGGCGGCGATAGATTCGCCGCCCTTCCCATTTCGAGCCGCGACATAAGGGGGCCTTCGATGTCCGTCACCGCCGTTCCGATCCGACCGCTGAAGAAGGGCTCGCTGCTGAAGCTCTGGCTCGGCATTGCGCTTCTCGCCCTGCTCGCCGCCGCGGCCGCGTGGGCCACCACCGCCCGGCTGCACTGGACGACGACCTCCTCGGGTCTCCAGTACCGCGTCGTCGAGGCCGGCGAAGGGCCGAAGCCCGCGGCGACCGACCTCGCGCTGATCAACTATACCGGCCGGCTCGAGGACGGGACGGTGTTCGACTCCAACCAGGGCGCGCAGCCGGTGCCGCTGCCGGTCAACGGTTCGATCCCCGGCTTCTCCGAGGCGCTCCAGCTGATGAGCAAGGGCGCCAACTACCGGCTGCGCATCCCGCCGAACCTGGCTTACGGCGCCGCCGGCGCGGGCGGCGTGATCCCGCCCAATGCGACGCTCGAGTTCGATGTGACGCTGGTCGACTTCCGCGCGCTGACGCCGGAGCAGATCCAGCAGATGCAGATGATGCAGATGATGCAGCAGCAGGGCGGCGGCGCCGGCGCGCCTCCGGGCGCCGAAGGCGGCGCGCCCGGTGCGGCCGGTCCGCCGGGCGGCGGCGGCGAGGACGCGGGCGGCCGCGGCCGCGGGCGGGGCGCCGACGATGCCGCGCCGCAGGGGAACAGCGCCCGCTAGGTCACGGCTCGGCGGGGCTCGCTGCGCCCTCGCGCTCATCGCTCATCTGCTGGAGGGCGGCCTTGGCCATGGCGACGATCGGGTCCGCCAAGGCGAGGCCGAGGATGCCGAACAGGGCGCCGAACAGGAGTTGCGCGCCGAGCACCGTCGCCGGAGCGAGATCGACGGTCTTCCTCGCGACATAGGGCACGATCAAATAGCCGTCGACGATCTGGACGATGACGTAGACCGCGATCGCCCACAGCCCCGTCTCGACGCCGGCACTGAAGCCGACCAGGACGATCAGCACCCCCGAGACGATTGCGCCGATGTTCGGCAGGAAGGCGAGGATGCCGGTCAGAAGGCCGAGCAAAGCCGCCATCGGCACGCCGCCGAGCGCGAGCAGGACCCAGGTGCCGATGCCCTCGACCGCCATTCCGAGCAGGCGCCCGGCCATCAGGCGGCGCAGGGTGAAGCCCATCCGGCTGGTGGTTCGGTAGAAGGGCTCGCGCGACCGCAACGGGAGCATCCAGCCGACGCCGCGCTCGTACAGCCGCGGCTCGACCGCGATGAAGATGCCGATCACCAGGATCATGACGAGGCTGGTCACCGCGCCGATCGCCGAGGAGACGGCGGAGGTCAGCCGGCCGAGGCCGCCCATCAGCTGCTGGCTGAGCTGGTCGAGCTGGACCTCGCCCGGCGTGAAGCCCTGGGTGCCTGCCCAGGCGAGGACGCGGTTGGCCTGGGCGGTGACGGTGGCGCTGAACGCCGCCGCCTGGTTCGAAAGCTGGACGCCGGCGACCCAGATCGTCGCGACGATGAAGACGACCGTCGCGAGGCTGACGATGGTGAGCCGCCAGCCGCGCCCGATCGGCAGCACCCGCCCGAGCAGCCGCGTGCCGCCGTCGAGCATCGAGGCGAAGACGATGCCGCCGAGGATCAGCAGCAACGGCTGGGCGAGGACGATGACCGCGAGGACGGCAAGGGTGAGGCCGATCCAGACGCCCGCGCGCTTGAGCTCGGTGCGGACGATGGGGTCGCGGAGCTCCGACGGGCCGGCCTGCTCGACTTCCTTCTGTAGCTCCTCGCTCATCCCTGCCCCCTCGTCATTCTGCGGCGCCCTCAACGCTCCGGCGCCACCCTCTCCGGATGGAGCGAAGTCCCGGCTCGCCCGCCGCGGAAGGCGCCGAACCAGCTGATCGGATTGAGATAGCTCGATGTGCCGTCGAGCGAGAAGGTGATGAATTCGGCGCGGCCGCCGATATTCTGCCATGGCACCGGGCCGCCGAGGCCCTGCGCCTCGAGCGGGACGCGGCTGTCGGCCGACTGGTCGCGATTGTCGCCCATCAGCCAGAGATGGTTCGGCGGAACGACGACCGGCGGGAAATCGTCGGCGGGCGTGATGCCGACATCGACGGTGTCGTAGGAGCGCCCGTTGGGCAGCGTCTCGCGGACGATCGGCAGGCGGCAATAGTCGCGGCCGTCGGGGCCGCGGGTACGGCCCAGGCCCCCGGCGGACTGGCAGGCGATGTTCGCGTCGATCGGGATCATCGCATCGCCGCGCCGCTCGCGACGGACGCGCTGGCCGTTGATGTAGAGCTGGCCCTGGATCATCTGGATCCGGTCCCCGGGCAGGCCGATCACGCGCTTGATATAGTCGGAGTTGCCGCCCGGCGGCGTCACGATGACGATGTCGCCGCGCTCCGGTATCGAGCCGAACAGGCGCCCCGGCGTCTCGGGCATGATGTGGAAGGACGGCGAGACCCAGGACCAGCCATAGGGATATTTGCTGACGACGAGGCGGTCGCCCTTGAGCAGCACCGGCATCATCGATTCGGACGGGATGTAGAAAGGCTTGGCTATGAAGCTGTGGAAGGCGAGGACGGCAAGGATCAGCCAGAAGATCGCCTTGATCTCGCCCCACCAGTCGGTGCCCTGCCTGGCGGCAGCCGCCGCCGGCACGGCGTGGCCGTGTTCAGCGCCCGCGTCTACGGGCGCTTCGGCCGCGGCCGCGGGGGCGTCCTCGGCGGGGGCGACGGGGCGGTCGCTGTCGGTCAAGCCTCGGGCTCCATCGGCACTGCGGAAATGACCACGACGGCGAGCGCGAACGGATGGTCGTCGGTCATCGTCAGGTGGATGCGGGCGGCGTGGCCTGCGGGGATCATCGCGTCAAGCCTCTCTTTGGCGCCGCCGGTGAGGTGAAGGGTCGGCTCACCCGAGGCTTTGTTGACGACACCTATATCGCGCATGAATACGCCGCGGCGGAAGCCGGTCCCGACCGCCTTCGAGAACGCCTCCTTCGCCGCGAAGCGCTTGGCAAAGGTGCCGGCGCGGGTGAGCGGGCGCTTCTCCGCCCGGGCACGCTCCGCGTCGGTGAACACCCGCCGCTCGAACCGTTCGCCGAAGCGGGCGAGCGAATTCTCGATCCGCTCAATGTTGCACAGGTCAGCTCCGATGCCGAGGATCATGGCAGGAAGGCCCTCATCCTCCCACCGCTTCGCGGCGGGCCCCTCCTTCTCCCGCAAGCGGGAGAAGGGATCGAGCGTACGCTTCCTCTTTGCCCTCTCCCGCTTGCGGGAGAGGGTTGGGTGAGGGCCTTCTTGCCTTTCTGGCGCCCCTCATCCGCGCGCCGCGTCCATGAGGTCGCGCATCCGGCCGACGCTGGCTTCGAAGCCGGTGAAGATCGCCTCGCCGACCAGGAAATGGCCGATGTTGAGCTCGGCCAAATGCGGGATGGCCGCGATCGCGGAGACGTTGTCGAAGGTGAGGCCGTGGCCCGCATGGGCCTCAATGCCGTTCTTGGCGGCAAGCGCGGCGGCGTCGGTGATCCGGCGCAGCTCGGCAACGCGCTCCTCCCCGTCGAGATGCGCATAAAGGCCGGTGTGGAACTCGACCACCGGGGCGCCGAGCCGGACGGCGGCGGCGATCTGGCGCGGATCGGGCTCGATGAACAGGCTGACGCGGATGCCGGCGTCGCCGAGCCGCGCGACGAAGGGGTAGAGATGATTGTCCTGCCCGGCGGCGTCGAGGCCGCCTTCCGTCGTCCGCTCCTCGCGCTTCTCGGGAACGATGCAGGCCGCGTGCGGGCGGTGGCGCAGCGCGATCTCCAGCATCTCCTCGGTGGCCGCCATTTCGAGGTTCAGCGGGATGGCGAGCCGCTCGGTCAGCCGCGAGATGTCGTCGTCGGTGATGTGGCGCCGGTCCTCGCGGAGATGGGCGGTGATGCCGTCGGCGCCCGCGGCGGCGGCGGCGAAGGCGGCGCGGACCGGATCGGGATGATCGCCGCCGCGCGCGTTCCTGATGGTCGCGACATGGTCGATGTTGACGCCGAGGCGGAGGTGAGGAGTCACGCCGCCCCTTCGACGCCGCTCAGGACAGGCCTTCGGCTCCCGGGCTTCTCGACCGGCAAAGCGGCGAGCGCGTCGGGCAGGTTCTCGGGCTCGTAGACCGGAACGTCGAGCCGGATCAGCGGGAAGAACGGCACGCCGAGATCGGCAAGGCCGTTCGAGCGGTCGACCAGGGAGGCGGCGGCGATCACCTCGCCGCCGGCTGCCTCGACCGCCCGCATCGCCTCGCGCGAGCTGAGGCCGGTGGTGACGACGTCCTCGACGAGCAGCACCTTCTGGCCGCGCGCGAGGCGGAAGCCCCGGCGCAGCTCGAAGCTGCCCGTCGGCCGTTCGAGGAAGACGGCCTCGAGGCCGAGCGAGCGGCCCAGCTCGTGGCCGATGATGATGCCGCCCATCGCCGGCGAGACGACGATCTCGACCCTGCTCCTGATCTCGAGCGGCAGGCTCGCGGCGATGGCGTGGGCGAGGCGGGCGGCACGGGACGGGTCCATGAGCACCCGCGCGCACTGCAGGTAGCGCGGGCTGTGGAGGCCCGAGGAGAGGACGAAATGGCCTTCGAGCAGCGCGTCGGCGGCGCGGAACTCGGCGAGGATCTCGTCTTCGGTCATGCCCGCTCCCCCCTAAGCGAGCGGGCGCGGCGCATCAAGTCGAGGGGCTCGGCGGGACGCTTGCGAGCAGC
>DASWMB010000244.1:0-12583 GCA_036399955.1 Allosphingosinicella sp.
CGGCGCTTCGGCACCGGGCAGAATCTTCGTGATCTGGCGCAGCGCCTCGCCGGGCGCGTTCAGCATGATGTACTTCGATTCCTTGGTCGCCAGCACGCCCTCGATGCGGCTGAGCAGGCGCTCGCCCTGCTCCCTTTTGGCGTCGGCGACCGGCTTGCGCGTCCGGATCAGCACCGCTTCGCTGTCGAACACCGTCTCGCGCGCCCTGAGGCCGTTCGCCTCCAGCGTCGCGCCGGTCGAGACCAGGTCGCAGACGAAGCCGGCGATGCCGAGGCGCGGCGCCAGCTCGACCGCGCCGTTCATCTTGACCACGTTCGCCGAGACGCCCCGCTCGTCGAGCCACGCCTGGACGATCCGGGGATAGGAGGTGGCGATGCGCGCGCCATCGAGCGAGCGAGGACCTTCCCAGGCCGTCGCCTCCGGCGCCGCCAGCTTCAGCGTGCAGCGTCCGAAGCCGAGGCTCGCAACCACCTCGAATCGCGGCTCAGCCTCGCCGAGCGCAAACTCGCGGAGCACGTTCTCGCCGACGAGGCCGTATTCGCAGACGCCGTCGCTGACGAAGGTCGGGATGTCGTCGTCTCGGACGAACATCAGATCGGCCGGGAAGTTCTCGACCCGGGCGGTGAGCTCGTTTCGCCCGTTCTGGATCCTGAGGCCCGCATCGCGCAGCAAAGCGCGGCTGTAATCCGACAGGCGCCCGGATTTCTGGACGGCGATGTGGAGCCGGGTCTCGTCAACCAGCATCGCACCCTCCCATCCGGTCGAGCGCCAGGCGATATCCTCGGTGCGGCTCCTGCTTGAGGAAGCGCGCGACGCGGACGATCGTCGTCGTGCTGACGCCGGTCGCATCGTGGATGTCGCGATAGGAGAGGTCGGTGCCGTCGAGCAGCCGGGCGACGTGCCAGCGCTCGGCCATCGTCCGGATCTCCGCCGGCGTGCAGAGATCGACGAGCAGGCGGCTCATCTCCTCCCGGGTGCGCGGCACCATCAACGCGGCGCAGAGGTCCGCCGCGAGGGCGGCGGCATCGCGCGTCGGGGCGATCTCGAATGCGGTGTGGGTCATGGCTTTTGTTACAACGTGTTAAAACGATGAAACGGGCCTCTAGCGGCCGGCCGCTGAAATGCAACGGCTTTTTTCGTGGACGCAGACGCCCCTACCCTCCGCGCCTCGCGCGGCCTATGGCGCCAGCTATGGCGGGCGCAGCGATCCATGTCGGCATCGGCGGCTGGCACTATGAGCCCTGGCGCGGCACCTTCTACCCGGCTGGCCTGCCGAAATCGAAGCAGCTCGAACATGCCTCCCGGCGGGTGACGGCGATCGAGATCAACGCCACCTTCTACAAGCTTCAGAACGCCGATCTCTACGCGAAGTGGGCGCAGACGGTGCCGGACGGCTTCCGCTTCGCGCTCAAGGGCTCGCGCTTCTGCACGAACCGGAAGGTGCTCGCCACCGCCGCCGAGGCGGTGGGCAAGTTCTGCGGCCAGGGCTTCGAGGCGCTGGGTGACAGGATGGGCCCGGTCTGCTGGCAGTTCGCCGAGACCAAGAGATTCGAGCCGGACGACGTCGAGGCGTTCTTCGACCTGCTCCCCCGCGAGCGGAACGGCGTCCCCCTCCGCCACGCGCTGGAGGCGAAGCATGAGAGCTTCCGCGACGACCGCTTCCACGCCCTTGCGCGGGCGGCGGGCGTCGCCGTCGCGTTCGGCGACGACATGCTCGACGATGAACCGACGGCGGATTTCGTCTATTGCCGCCTCAAGGGCGCGCGGCCGGAGGAGCCGGAGGGCTACTTGCCCGCCGAGCTCGACCGGATCGCGGAGCGGGCGCGGAGCTGGTCGGCGGCGGGACGCGAAGTTTTCCTGTTCATGATCGACGGCGCCAAGGAGCGTGCCCCCGCCGCGGCGGAAGCGGTGCTGGCGAGGCTCGGCAGAGACGCGTGAAGGACTCCATTCTCCCGCCGCTCGCTAGGCCAGTGGGAAGATCCGATCCTCTGCCGTGGCCGCTGCTTCGGCTTCGGCGTTGTGGACCTTCAGGAATGCGCCGCGCTCGCCGCCGTCGAGGATCGCCGCGTCCGGATCGAGAGCCTGGATCACCGGCAGAACGCTGTGCGCCTCTTCGACCGTCCCGGCGACCGGGATCAGCTTGGGATATTCAGGTCGCTCGACCTTCTCACGCTTGTTCCATCTCATGACGCCGCTTCACCAGAAAGTGTCGCGCGGCGCAAGCCGACGCGCCGCCTGATCGTCAGCAGCGCCGCTTTCCAAACGAGGCTATTCGCGGCAGGAGGCGGCGATGACCGACTTCGACTCGCGTGCCGAGCTCTCCGCCCTTTTCCATCGCCTCGATCTCGCAGTGCCCCAGGACGGCGATCTCGAGGCGCTCTCGCCGGTCGACGGGCGGGTGACGGCGCGGCTGCGCTCCGCCTCGGCGGCCGACGTGGCCGACGCCGTCGGCCGCGCGCACGACGCCTTCCTCGCCTGGCGCCTCGTCC
This sequence comes from Allosphingosinicella sp., assembly GCA_036399955.1. Lineage (GTDB taxonomy): Bacteria > Pseudomonadota > Alphaproteobacteria > Sphingomonadales > Sphingomonadaceae > Allosphingosinicella. The sequence goes on from DASWMB010000244.1 coordinate 2,490, forward strand.
CGCCGCCGCGCCGCGGCGAGCTCGTCCGGCTGTTCGGCGAGGTGCTGCGGCAGGAGAAGGAGGCGCTCGGCCGCCTCGTCAGCCTCGAGGCCGGCAAGATCCTCGTCGAGGGGCTCGGCGAGGTCCAGGAGATGATCGACATCTGCGACTTCGCCGTCGGCCTGTCGCGACAGCTCTACGGCCTCACCATCGCGACCGAGCGGCCCGGGCACCGGATGATGGAGACCTGGCATCCGCTCGGCCCGGTCGGCGTGATCTCGGCCTTCAACTTCCCGGTCGCCGTCTGGGCGTGGAACGCCTGCCTCGCCTTCGTCTGCGGCGGCCCGGTGGTCTGGAAGCCGAGCGAGAAGACGCCGCTCACCGCGCTCGCCGTCCAGGCGCTGTTCGAGCGGGCCTGCGCCCGCTTCGGCGACGCGCCGGCACATCTCAGCCAGGTGGTGCAGGGCGGCCGCGAGACCGGCGAGGCGCTGGTCGATGACTGCCGGGTGCCGCTCATCTCCGCCACCGGCTCGACGCGGATGGGCAAGCTGATCGCGCCGCGCGTCGCCGCCCGCTGCGGCCGCGCCTTGCTCGAGCTCGGCGGCAACAACGCGATGGTGGTGGCACCGTCGGCCGACCTGGCTCTGGCGGAGCGGGCGATCACCTTCGCCGCCGTCGGGACCGCGGGGCAGCGCTGCACGACGCTGCGCCGACTGATCATCCACAACGCGATCTACGATGCGCTTGTCCCGCGCCTCAGGGAGATCTGGTCGACGATCCCGGTGGGCAACCCGCTTTCCGAGGGGACGCTCGTCGGCCCGCTGATCGACGGTGCCGCCTTCGCGGGCATGGAGGCGGCGCTGGCCGCGGCGCGGGCTCAGGGCGGCGTGGTCGAAGGCGGCGAGCGGCTCGCCGGCCCCGGCGACGGTTTCTACGTCCGCCCGGCGATCGCCGAGATGCCGGAGCAGAGCGGCATCGTCCTTTCCGAGACCTTCGCGCCGATCCTCTACGTGCTGCGCTGCTCCGCGCTCGACGAAGCGATCGCGCTCAACAATGCGGCGCCGCAGGGGCTCGCCTCCGCCATCTTCACCAACGACGTCCGGGAGGCCGAGATCTTCCTCTCCGCGGCGGGCTCGGACTGCGGCATCGCCAACGTCAACATCGGGCCCTCGGGCGCCGAGATCGGCGGCGCGTTCGGCGGCGAGAAGGAGACCGGCGGCGGGCGCGAGAGCGGCTCCGACGCGTGGCGCGCCTACATGCGCCGCGCGACCAACACCATCAACTACAGCCGCGAGCTGCCGCTCGCCCAGGGCATCAACTTCAACATGCCGTAGCGACGGCTCGCTTACAGATCGACGGCAAGTGTTGCCGAGACGCGGCGCGGCTGGTTGTAGTGGAAGCCCTCGCCAAGGTTGTTCCAGCCGTAATTGCCCATGATGTTGGCCATCTGGACCCTGAGCGTCGCCGGCGCGTCCGCCATCTCGAAGCGGTAGCGGGCGCCGAGCGCGACCACGTAGCGCGCCGGGATGACGAAGCTGTTGAGGCGGTCCGCGGCGCGGTCGCTGGTGCTCTCATAAGCAAGGTCCACCGACAGCCCCTCCACGAAGGGCAGCCGGTAGTCGAGCGCGCCGTTCACATAGCGCCCGAACCAGCCGATCGGACGGCGCCCGACCAAGCCTTCCGCGCGCGCGTCGCCGGTGAGCTCGCCGTCGAGGAAGACGGCGCCGACGATCGCGGTGAGGCCGGGCAGCGGCTGGCCGGCGAGCGACAGCTCGACGCCGCGGTGGTGGACCTCGCCAAGGTTGCGGAACACCCGCGCGCTGTCGAGCGCGAAATAAGGCTTCGACACGTCGAACAGCCCGGCGACCAGCCGCATGCTCCGCGGCAGGACGATGCGCACGCCTGCGTCCATCTGCCGGGTGATGATCGCCGGCGGCGCCTCGTCGCGGTTGACCGCCACCTGCGGCGCCACCGGGCTCTCCTCGAGCCCCCGGGCGAAGCCGGCATAGAAGGTGAGCCAATCGGCGGCGTGGACGGACGCGGTCGCGTTCATCAGCCAGGTCTGGTTCTCCGACACCGGCAGCGGCCCGCCTGGCGTCGCGACGTCCTTGCGGTAGTCGGTGCGCTGCAGGCTGAAGCCGAGCTCGCCGACGCCGCGCCAGCGCATGTCGTAGCCCGCGCCGTAGCTCGTCTGGCGCACCTGGTCTCGGGTCTGCGCGCCGACCGTGAAGGCGGGCTCCGGCACGTCGACCGGCTCGTCGATCGGCCGCCGCCCGAGCGACAGCGTCGTGCCGCCGCCATAGCGCCGCCGCTGGTCGCGCCCGCGCAGGGTGAAGTGGAGGTTGTGGAGCCGCGGCCCCTCCGTGAACGCCCGCGACGCGCGCAGCTCGCCCGACCAGGAGCCGTTGCGGCGGTCGCCCTCGATCGCCATCAGCCGGTCGGCGACGCCGTCCGGGCCCGTGTTGAGCGCGATCTCGGTAAACGACCGCTCCATGTCGAGCACCGAGTTGAACAGCCCGCCGCGCAGCGTCCAGCCGCCGGTCCTGACCGTCCCCAGCACGCCGGCATTGAGGCCGGTGAGCTCGCCCCGCGCCCAGTCCGGCCCGAAATAGCGCCCGCGCTCGATCTCGGGCGGCAGATAGGAGCCGGTGAAGTAGATCGGCTGCGCCTCGCCGCCGCTCATCCGGTACCAGCTGACGAAGGGCATCACCTCCACCGCGTCGCCGCTCCGCCAGCGCGGGATGACGGTGAGACCGACCACCTCCTGGTCCGCGCCGAAATGGGTCTGCTCGTCGATATAGGCCGCGCCTGCCGCGACCGAGAGGCCGCTCGCGATCGGGAGCTGCGCGTCGACGCTGACACTGCGCGGACCCACAGTCCCGGCGCTCGCCATCACGCTCGCCACCGCCTCGTCGCCGGAGCGCCGGATCGCATAGTCTGCGATGCCCGTCGGCGCCGAGAAGGGGTAGGACTGGGCGCTGATGCCGACGCGGACGTTGGTCCCCGCGATCATCCGTTCGCCCGGATTGGCCTGAAGATCGAAATAAAGGCCGTCGAGCCGGACGTTGCCGGCCTGCACCGGGCTGAAGCCGCGCGCCTGGAACGGATTGTAGATGCCGACGCGCTCGTTGCCGACACTGGTCCCGAAGGCGTCGGTGGCGGCGGTCACCGCATTCTCGTTGGACCGCTGGGCCGCGGCCGGCGCAGCGGCGAAGGCGAGCGCGGCCAGGGCGGCGCCGGCAAGGAGGAGTGAGCGTGTCATGGAGCGCACCTCCAGCGCGCATCGGTCCTCGTCACCGTCCTTTCGACCAAGCCGCGATCCGGTTCGATCAACGGGAGCCGAACGCCCCGCGCCGCGTTCGCCGGAAATGAGCCACATCGTCCTTCTCGGCGACTCGATCTTCGACAACGCCTCTTATGTCCGCGGCGGGCCGGACGTCGTCCGCCAGCTCGGCGCCGTCCTCCCCGACAGCTGGCGCGCCACCCTCCTCGCCGTCGACGGCGCCACCACCCGAGACGTCCGCTCCCAGCTCGCGCGCATGCCCGCGGACGCCACCCACCTCGTCGTCAGCGCCGGCGGCAACGACGCCCTCGGCGCCTCCGGCCTCCTCTATTCAGGCGTGCGCATCGTCGGTGAAGCCGTCGCGCTGCTCGCGGAGGCGCAGGACGCGTTCGACGCCAGCTACCGCGACATGCTCGGCCGCATCCTTCAGCTCGGCCTCCCGACGGCGCTGTGCACCATCTACGACACGCCGCGCTTCGCGCCCGACCACCGGATCATCAAGGCGGCGCTGTCCCTGTTCAACGACCGGATCACCCGCGCGGCCTTCGCCAATTCGCTGCCGCTCGTCGACCTGCGCCTGATCTGCAACGAGGACGCGGACTACGCCAATCCGATCGAACCGTCCGTGCAGGGCGGCGACAAGATGGCGCGAGCGATCGCCCGCCTCGCCGCCGGACCGGCCGACGACTGGCGTCGGCCGCTGACGATAACCTAGATTAATGGCGCAGATCGGCCATTCTTGCGGGAACGAAATGAGTGGCTCGAGGTTCGTTCATCCACTAGAACGCGGCCCCAGTCCGCGTAAAATCATAACAGGGAGAGCAGCATGAATACCCGGACCATGGCAATGATCTTCGGCATCGTCTTCCTCGTCGTCGGGGCGGGCGGCTTCATCCCCGGCCTCACCGCGATGGACCATGCCGGCCACGCCGCCGACAGCGAAGTGACGATGCGCTCGTTCTTCGGCTATGAGCTCGGCATCTTCCCGGTGAACCTCCTCCACAACATCGTCCACCTGCTGTTCGGCGCCTGGGGCCTGATGGCGGCGCGCAGCTATTCGGGCGCGCGGGGCTATTTCCGCGCCGTCGCGATCATCTACGCGGTGCTCGCGATCATGGGCCTCATCGCAGGCCTGCGCACGACCTTCGGCCTCATCCCGCTCTATGGCGCGGACGTCTGGCTGCACGTCGGGCTGGCCGCCGTCGCCGCCTATTTCGGCTTCGTCGCGCGCGACCCGGGCGCGACCGACCGCGGCTGAGGCCTCTATCGAGCCCGGCCGCGACGCAGCGGCCGGGCTCCACTTCCTGCCCCGGCGGGGGCGGGGAATACCGCCGTTTCACAGGCGGTTGCACGGGCGCCACAGCCTGCCGCAAAGCGGGCCGGCGAGACTAGCGCCGCGCCCGCGCTTGGCGTAAGAACTTCCCTATGAACAAGCTCTTGCGCCTGTCCTCTCTGGGGGTCCTTCTCGCGACTGCCGCCCTTCCGGCGGCGATCGAAAGCGCCGCTTTGGCGCAGGAACAGCCGGCCTCCATCGCGCCCGCCACGCCGCTGGCGGCGGCCGCCTGGACGCGCGACGCCGCCCAGGCGCTGCTCACCTACGTCGAGGGCATCGGCGCCGAGGGGATCGATCCCGCCACCTACGGGCCGGAGCGGCTGCGCAGCGCCATCCAGTCGCGCGACGAAGCCCAGATCGGCACCGCGGCGACCGACATCTTCCTCCGCCTCGCCACCGATCTCAGCGGCGGCGCCGTGCGCGGCAACGCGCGCGTCGACTGGCACATGACCCACAATGCGATCGACGCCGGGGCCCAGCGCGAGCTGATGGCGCGCGCCGCCTCGTCCGGCAATGTCGCCGAGGCGTTGAACGGCCTCCTTCCGGTCCATCCGCAGTATCGCGGCCTGAGGCGCGCGCTCGAGATCACGCCCGCGGGGGAGACGGCCACCCGCGCCCTCATCCGCACCAACATGGAGCGCTGGCGCTGGATGCCGCGCACGCTCGGCCAGCGCCACGTCATCGTCAACGTGCCCGCCTTCACCGCCGCGATCGTCGACGAGGGCCGAGTCATCGCCCGCCACCGTACCGTCGTCGGCGCCGTCCGGACGCCGACGCCGCAGCTCAACGCCACCATCCGCGCCGTGACCTTCAACCCCTGGTGGCATGTGCCGCAGAGCATCATCCGCGAGATGGGCGGCCGCTTCGGCGCCGATTACGAGGTCCGCCGCAACGGCGAGCAGCTCACCGTCCGGCAGCAGCCCGGCCCGCGCAACTCATTGGGTCGCGTCAAGATCGAGATGCCGAACGACCACGCCATCTATCTCCACGACACGCCCGCCCAGGCGCTGTTCGCCCGCACCGCGCGCGCCTACAGCCACGGCTGCATCCGCACCCAGAACGTTCGCGATTTCGCGGCGCTGCTGCTCGCCCCGACCGGCGAATGGCGCCGCCCGCAGATCGACCGGACGATCAGTGCCGGGCGCACCGTCTCGGCGAACCTCGCGGCGCCGATCCCGGTCTACATCGCCTATTTCACGGCGGCGGCGACGGACGAAGGCGAGATCGTCCGCTACAACGACGTCTACGGCCGCGACGCGCCGGTGAAGCGCGCCCTCGGCGCGATCTAAGGCGGACCGAAAAGAAGGAAGAAGACCCTCACCCCAACCCTCTCCCGCAAGCGGGAGAGGGCTCTAGCCGCGCCTGTGACGAGACCAACCTGCTCCTTCTCCCGCTTGCGGGAGAAGGGTGGGATGAGGGTCTTCTGCTTCTTCCTTGTACTTCTTCCTACAGCCCGCCCTTACGGGTTCCGCCGCGCGTCGACGTGGATGTCGCGGTCACGCTTCTTGAGGCCGAGGAGGCCGGCGAGGCCGAGAAGGCCGAGCAGGCCCCAGGGAAAGTCGTTATCGTCCTCGGCGCGGGTCGTGTAGCCGCCCTCGTCGCCGGTGGTGGCGCCGGCATTGTCCTGCGCGAAAGCGGCCGCGGGGCTCAGCGTCGCCAGCGCCGCAGCGGCGAGGATTCCGGTGTGGATCGGGGTGCGCTTCATCTGATGTCCTCCTGTTTTACGGGCCCTCGAATGGGCGCGGCGGCAAACGGGTGAGCATCGGCTCCGTTCCGCGCGGAAAGGCAGGTTTCCGGTTTCGCCCCATCTTCGTAACTTATTCGCGCAGGCGAGAAAAAGGGCGGGAACCGCCGCGCCGCGACCGGGGTTTGCACGGGATCGCGTACAGCCCGAAGTAAGGGAGCCGTCATGGCCGAAGAGCAGGAAGTCGCCGCGATTCCGCTCGTCGAAGAGCGTCTGGAAGTCGGCAAGCGGCTGGTCGAGACGGGCCGCGTCCGCGTCCATGTCGCGGTCGACGAGCGCGAGGAGGTCGTCCCCGCCGCGCTCGCCCGCGACGACGTCGAGATCGAGCGCGTGCCGCGCAACGTCCCGATCGCCGAGCTGCCGGGCGTGCGGCTCGAAGGCAATACGACCGTCATTCCCGTGGTCGAGGAGCAGCTCGTGGTCGAGAAGCGGCTGGTCCTCGTCGAGGAGATCCACATCCACCGCAAGACCACCACGGTCGTCGAGGGCGTGCCGGTGACGCTGCGCGCCGAGCGTGCCGAGATCGAGCGCGCCACGGGCGACGCGGCCGAGGACGGCGCGGCGGCAGCGCCCGAGACTGCGGATCGGCAGCAATGAGCGCCACGGTCAGCTCCCGCTTCGCCGATTTCGCGAAGGCGGAAAGCGCGCTCCTCCGGCTCGATCGGGAGGTGGGGCTGATCGACTCGCTGATCGTGAGCGGCGCCGAGGATCGGGCGCCGCTGTTCGACGCGTTCGGCCTGCCCGACGATGCCCGGGCGGCGTGCGAGGAGCAGCTTGCCGGCGGCGGCTGGCTGCTGATCGTCCGCGTCGCCGAGCAGAGGACCGCCGACCTCGTCCTCGACCTGCTCGATGCCTATGCGGCCGAGCCGCCGGAAGCGGCCGCCGTTGCGCAAGCCGACCGCGCCGAGGCCGAGGAGCCTCTTGAGCCGAAGTCGGAAACCGGCTCTGCGCCGATGGAAGAGCTGCGCATTGGCGCGCCGATGCTGGTGCGCGGCCGTGCCCGCGTCACCGTCAAGGCCGAGGCTCCCGCCGAGGCGGCCACGGCGGTCGAGGAGGCGCCGTCGGCGCATCGGCGGATCGCCCCTGCCGAGCTGAGCGGGGCCGGCCTGTTCGAGGAGAGGACGATCGAGGTCGGCGAGACGCGCGAGAAGCCGGTCGTCTCGAAGAGCCTGTTCGTGCGCGAGGAGCTCGTCGTCAGGAAGTCGGGCACCGAGCGGATCGAGCGGTTCGCCGACAGCGTCCGCCGCACCGAAGTGGAAGTGGAGGAGCTGCCGCCAACGGAGCGCGCGGGCGCCGCAGCGGCGGCCGAGAGCTGAGCTTCAACGAAATGAATTTCGCGCCGGCCCCTCGCCGCGGCCGGCGCTCAGGAATGAGCGGGTAACTTGTAAGGAGAGTAGCCAATGTCCCGGACCGTAACCGCCTTGTACGACACGCGTGCCGAAGCCGAAGCGGCGCGCCAGAGCCTCTCGTCGCACGTCGACGCCGCCAGCATCAGGATCATCGACCATGAGAGCTCAGGCTCGGGAGGGTCCGGCGGCCTCGACAATCTGTTCGTCTCGAACGAGGACCGGCATGCATATGGCGAGGGCATCAGGCGGGGCGGGTTCCTCCTGTGCGCCGAAGTGAGCGGCGATGAGGACGCGGACAAGATCATCCGGCTGCTCGAGCAGAGCACGAGCGTCGATCTCGATCAGCGCCAGGAGAGCTGGCGCAGCGAAGGCTGGACGCCGTCCATGTCGGGCACAACGGGCGCGACCGCGGGTGCCGCGACCGCGCAGACCGCGCAGACCGCGCAGCCCGCTACGACCGGCCGCGTCGTCGAGGAGCAGCGCATCCCCGTGATCGAGGAAGAGCTGCGCGTCGGCAAGCGCGAGATCAGCCGCGGCGGCGCGCGGGTGCGCTCCTACGTCCGCGAAACACCCGTCCGCGAGCAGGTGACGCTTCGCGAGGAGCATGTCGAGGTCGAGCGGCGCCCGGTCGACCAGCCGGTCTCGTCGACCGCGACGAGCGGCGCCGAGGGCCTGCTCGAGGAGCGCACGATCGAGATGCGCGAGACGGCCGAAGAGGCGGTGGTCCAGAAGGTCGCCAGCGTCAAAGAGGAAGTCGTCATCCGCAAGACCGCGGAAGAGCATACCGAGCAGGTCGAGGACACCGTCCGTCGCACCGAAGTCGAGGTCGAGGGCGAGCAGGGTTCGCGCCCTGCCTTCGGCTCGTTCGGCGGCGGGAGCGAATCGCAGCCGGGAACTCCCACCAGCGGAGACCTCAACCGCGAGGACCTGACCAGCGGCACCAGGCGCTGAGCATCGAAGAGCAAGGCCCCGGCACCGCGCCGGGGCCTTGCCTCGACCGTCGACCGGCCATCGCGGCCACGACGACAGGGAGAACCGCGTTGAAGACCGCTCGGGACACTCGCCGGCCGCGCTGGGGCGAGCTGCTGATGGAGGCGCCGGCGGCGGCGCGGCTGCTGGCGGCGCAGCTGAGGCCGGCGCGTGTCGACGAGCAGGTGGGCCGCGGCCGCGCCGTGATGGTGATCCCGGCCTTCCTCGCCAACGATCTGCCGACGCTCCAGCTGCGCCGGACGCTGAGGGCGTGCGGCTTCCATGCCTATGGCTGGAACCAGGGAATCAATCTCGGTGCCCGCCGCGGCAAGTTCGAGCGCCTTTTGCGCAGGATCGACATCATCGCCGCCGAAACCCGCGGGCCGGTGGCGCTGGTCGGCTGGAGCCTCGGCGGCCTCTATGCGCGTGAGCTCGCCAAGCGGCGCCCGCAAAGCGTCTCGATGGTGGTGACTTTGGGCACGCCCTTCTCGCACGGGCTGCGGGCGAACAATGCCTGGAAGCTCTACGAGGCGATCAACGACCACGACGTCGATCATCCGCCCGTGCCGGTCGCGCCGGACGTCAAGCCGCCGGTGCCGACGGTGGCGATGTGGTCGCCGCGCGACGGCATCGTCGCTCCGGCGAGCGCGGCGGGCGCGGACGGCGAAGCCGATCGGCGCATCGCGCTGACCTGCCGGCACAACGAGATGGTGAGCGATCCCGATGCGCTACGGGCGATCGTGGCAGTGCTCGCCGACGCCTGAACCTATTTCAGCGGAACCGGCTCCGGATCCGGCTCCGGTATCCTCCAGGCGACCGTCCGCGTGGACGTCCCCGCCACGGGACGCCCGTTCGCGTCGATCGCCGGCGTGAAGCGGAAGCGGCGTTGCGCGATCGCGCAGGTGCTCGAATCGAGGATCGACGAGCCGCTCGAGGCGATCACCGTGCAGCCGGTCACCAGGCCGTCCTCATTGACCGCCAACTCGACGGTGACGTTGCCCTGGTGTTCGGCGCGCAGGGCCGCGGCGGGATAATCTTCGCTGGTGATGAGGCCGGTGCGCTGGATCGGCGGCCGCGCGATCTGCGCACCGCTTCCACCCGCGGGCGCTCCGCCGGGAGCGAGCCTCGCCCTGTCGGCGGGGTGCCGCCGCGCGCTTGCCTCCGCGCAGGCCCGCAGGCGCGGCACCACCGCGCTGGTGCCGCGAAGCGAAAGGCTGCCGAGCCCGCGGCCTTCGATGCTCGGCTCCATCGTCGCGGCGCGGGCGAAATCTTCGAGGAAGGCGGGCGCCCGGAGCCGCATCCAGACCCCGTTGATCGGGCTGCCGCCGGTGACCAACAGGCGGACGGTACGCGCGACGATGCCGCGATGCTCGTGGCCGTTGCTGAACCGGAGGGTGCCGTCACGCCCCTCGCCCTCGCGCATCCACTCCCATGCCC
>DASWMB010000245.1:0-13782 GCA_036399955.1 Allosphingosinicella sp.
CCGCGAGCGCGCTGGCCTGCGGCGCGGCCGGATCGGCCGCGCGCAGGATCGCCGCGCGCAACGCCCGCGCCGCCTCCGCCCCGCGCGCGCTGAGCAGGCCAGCGCGAACGCCGAGCCCGTCCTCGCGCCTGAACATCTCCTCCGCCGCGCAATTGGCATGGAGAACCCGGCCGGTGCGCGTGACCACGATCAGCGCCGTCGCAAGCGCGTCCACCGCCGCGCTGACGCTGGCGAACCGCCGCTCCGCCGCCGCGAGCCGGCCGCGCACGACGAGGAGGCGCTGGAGGTGGCGCACGTCCTCCTCCAGCCGCGCCAGCGCTTCCGGTGCGAACCGCTCCTGGCTCTTGCCGCGCTGGAGCGCCACCATGCCGCTCCCCCAGGGCGATTCCACCCGCACGCCGATGCAGCGATACGTGTCGTCGCCCATCGCGCGGATATAGTCGTTGTAGAAGGCGCTCCGCTCATATTCGCTTTCCGCGACGAGGCTCTCGAGATCCGCCGCCTCGTTGACCCGCTGGTGCCGCGCCGCCGCTTGCGCCCAGGGATCGAGCGGCGCGAAATGCGACCCGTAAAGCGCGAGCTGCTCCGGGCTGAAATAAGAAGAGTGCGAGAGAATGTCGGCGGTGCCGTCCGAATAGTGCCAGTGGATGACGCAGGATCGGGCGTCGAACGCCTGTGCCAGCATGTCCGGCAGCCGCTCGAAGCTCTCCTCGTCGACGAGAGCGTCGTAGATCTGCTCGGTCCGGACCTGCTTCGCCACGCCGCTCTCCTTGGCCTCGGCCGCGGACATAGGCGAGCAGGCTCGTGCCCGACAAGCCGGTCAGCGCGCGTCGGCTGCTGCGTCGCCGCAGAGCCTTATTTGCGGGCCTTGCGCGCGGCGTAGCGGGCGTCCCGCGCCGCCTTCCGATCCGCGTCGGTCGGCGCCGAGGCCGCGGCGGCGGCCTGATCGGCCGCTGCGGACGCCTTCTCGCGCCGTGCCGCCTCCGCGGCCTCCTTGCGCGAGGCGCTCTTCTCGGCCGCGGCGGCCTGGCGCCGCGCCTGCGCCGCGGCGCGCTCGGCGACCACCGCCTCGTCCAGCGGCGGCTTCGCCTTGAGCTGCTCGAGCGCCTTGCGCTTGGCATCGGCGGCGCTCGCCGCGCGGTCCTGGAAGGAGGGGTCCTTGTAAGGCTTCATGCTTGTCGTCGTCCTGTCTGAGGTCGTGGGGCTGCGGCCGGTCCCTCGGAGCCACGCTGGGCGACACCTCCGGCCGGTGGCGGCCCCTAGCATGATCGATCGCAGCTGTCCCTGCGCGAAGAAAGCGCGATCGCGGCGGACGGCGGCCGAGGCTCCGGGCTCGCCGCCGCTCATCCACAGCTTCCTCGGGGCGGGCGCTTGGCGGGCGAATCGCGCTCCGCTACAGATTCGCCATGACAGACCTGTTCGCGTCCTCCTCCGCCGCCTCGAACGAGTATGACGCCGCCTCGATCGAGGTGCTCGAGGGGCTGGAGCCGGTGCGGCGGCGGCCGGGCATGTATATCGGCGGCACCGACGAGCGCGCCCTCCACCATCTCGCCGCCGAAGTGCTCGACAATTCGATGGACGAGGCCGTCGCCGGCTTCGCGACCCGCATCGAGGTGACGCTGGAGGCGGAAGCGGGGACCGCGGGCCGCCTCACCGTCACCGACAACGGCCGCGGCATCCCGATCGACGAGCACCCCAAATATCCGGGCAAGTCGGCGCTCGAGGTGATCCTCACCATGCTGCATTCGGGCGGCAAGTTCTCCGACAAGGCCTATGCCACGTCTGGCGGCCTCCACGGCGTCGGCGTCAGCGTGGTCAACGCGCTGTCCACGGACACCCGCGTCGAGGTCGCCCGCAACAAGCAGCTCTACCGGCAGCGTTTCTCGCGCGGCGTGCCGGTGACGGCGCTGGAGCCCGCGGGGCCCGCCCCGAACCGGCGCGGCACCACCCTCTCGTTCGTGCCGGACACGGAGATCTTCGGCGGCGAGGCGAAGTTCAAGCCGGCGCGGCTGTACCGGCTCGCCCGCTCCAAGGCCTATCTCTTCGCCGGCGTCGAGATCCGCTGGAAATGCGATCCCGCCTTGATTTCGGACGAGACGCCGGCCGAGGCGGTGTTCCAGTTCCCCGGCGGCCTCTCCGATCACCTGAAGGAGCAGATCGGCGCCCGCGAATGCGCGACCGCCGAGTTCTTCTCCGGCCGCCAGGACTTCCCCAACGGGCAGGGCTCGGTCGAATGGGCGGTCGCCTGGCCGCTGTGGAGCGAGGGCGGCTCCTCCTATTACTGCAACACCATCCCGACGCCCGACGGCGGCACCCATGAGCAGGGCTTCCGCACCGGCCTCACCCGCGGCATCCGCGCCTTTGCCGAGCTGGTCGGGCAGAAACGGGCCAAGGACATCCAGGCCGAGGACGTGACCGGCGGCGCCGAGATCATGCTTTCGGTCTTCATCCGCGAGCCGCAGTTCCAGAGCCAGACCAAGGACCGCCTGACCAGCCCGGACGCCGCCCGGCTGGTCGAGGCGGCGGTGCGCGACCATTTCGACCATTTCCTCGCCGACCACATGGACCGCGGCCGCGCGCTCCTGGGCTTCATCCTCGACCGGATGGACGAGCGGCTGAAGCGGCGCGCCGAGCGCGAGGTGAAGCGCAAGACCGCGACCTCGGCGAGGAAGCTGCGCCTCCCCGGCAAGCTCACCGACTGCGCCAACGACGATCCGGCGGGGACCGAGATCTTCATCGTCGAGGGCGATTCGGCGGGCGGCTCGGCCAAGCAGGCGCGCGACAGGAAGACGCAGGCGATCCTGCCGATCCGCGGCAAGATCCTGAACGTCGCCTCGGCGACCGCCGACAAGATCCGCGGCAACCAGGAGATCGCCGACCTGATCCAGGCATTGGGCTGCGGCGCGCGCGACCGCTGCAACCCCGACGACCTGCGCTACGAGCGGGTGGTGATCATGACCGACGCCGACGTCGACGGCGCCCATATCGCGACCCTTTTGATGACCTTCTTCTTCCAGGAGATGCCGGAGCTGGTCCGCCGCGGCCATCTCCACCTCGCCCAGCCGCCGCTCTACCGGCTCGCCGCCGGCGGCACCGTCGCCTACGCCCGCGACGATGCCCATCGCGCCGAGCTCGAGAAGACCCTGTTCAAGGGCCGCAAGGTCGAGGTCTCGCGCTTCAAGGGCCTAGGCGAGATGAACCCGCAGCAGCTTCGCGAGACCACGATGGACCCGAAGACGCGCGGCATGCTTCGGATCACGCTCCCGCAGGATTATGAGGAGCGGGCGGGGGTGCGCGACCTCGTCGACCGGCTGATGGGCCGCAATCCCGAGCACCGCTTCCAGTTCATCCAGAGCCACGCCGCCGAGGTCGACGAGGAAGCGATCGACGCATGAGCGACAAGCTAGGCGCCTTCGACTTCGCAGCCCACAAGGCGCGCAATCTCGAGCGCTGGACGACGGTCGGCTGGGACGAGATCGCCTCCTTCGCCGGACCGAATGCCGATCGCTTCCGCCCCGCCTGGGAGAAGTCGCGCGCTCGCCTGTTCGAGGGACGCGGCGCGATGGCGCTCGGCTTCTGCTGGCCTGCCCTCCTGTTCAGCTTCGCCTGGTTCTTCTACCGAAAGATGTGGCTGTTCGGCGGCCTTCTCCTCGTCCTGCCGGTGCTGCTCGCCTTCATCTTCGAGACCCGCGCCGGCGGATCGATCGGCATGGGGGTGGCGATGGCGATGCTCGGCAAAGGCCTCTACGTGCAGCATGCCGTCGGCAAGATCGGCGAAATCCGCGAGGGCGGCGGCGGCGACGCCGAGATCGCCCGCGCCGGCGGCGTGTCGGTCGCCGGCGGCGCCGTCGGCGGCGTGATCCTCGCGCTCGCGCTTGCGGCGCTCTTCTATCCCGTCCTCACGAGCGGCCGATGAGGCGCCGCCAGCCGGCGCGGCCGGTGCGCAAGGGCTGGACGGTGCTGCGCGCCACCGGCCTCGGGAGCGTCGCCGCGGTGGCCGCGATCGTCCTGCGCCTCTTCTACCCCGCTTCGCCGGAGCTGGTCCGACCGCCCCTCCTCGCGCTGTGCGCCCTTTCCGCCTTCTGCGGCCTCTCGATCCTGTGGATTACCGCCGTCGACCGCCTCCGCCACGGCCGCCGCGGCGAGCGCCTCGTGCCCCTGCGAACCTTCGACATCGCGCTGGCGCTGCTGCTTCTGCTGCCGGGCGCGCTGATGGTCCCGGCGCTGCTGACGGAGCGGTGAGGAGGTGGGGGAGTCAGTCCTTCGAGACGCCGGTTCGACAGGCTCACCGGCTCCTCAGGACGAGCGTGGGGATTCGGCAACGAGCTTCCTCCCTCTTCGCTCATCCTGAGGAGGGACTGAGCGCAGGCGAAGGCCCGTCTCGAAGGAGCGCTTCAACCAGGCAACGCTAACGCCCGACGTCCTCGCCCACTTCGGCGAGCGCCGCTTCGATCATCTGCTGCCAGACGGCGAGATCGCCCGCTTCCGCCATTGCTGGGTCGGGCTCGCGCAGGGTCTTGAGGATCGAGATCGCGTCCTCGCGATAGTCGCGCCAGATCGTGTCGACCCGGTCGCCCGCCGAGGGGTCGTTGCCGTCGGCATTGATGCTGACGATCCGCCCCGCGATCACGCGCGCGATCCGCTCGACGAGACTGGTGTTCGATACCGGCATGCTGTCTCTCCCCATTCGGTGCAGCGGTGTAACGGTGAACGCAGCGGCTGGTTTCCTTCAGCCCGCCACCGCCGGCGCGACCAGCGGGAAGCGGGGGATGTCGATGGCGAAGCGGGAGCCGTCGGCGGCGACCATCTGGTACTGGCCCTCCATCGCGCCGGTCGGCGTGGTGAGCGGGCAGCCAGAGACATAGTCGAACGAGCCGCCGGGTTCGATCACCGGCTGCTCGCCGACGACGCCGTCGCCCTGGACGACATGGCTCTCGCCGCGCCCGTCCGAGATCGTCCATTCGCGGCTGACCAGCTGGACCGCCTTGCGGCCGCCATTCTCGATCCGGATATGATAGGCCCAGAACCAGCGGCTTTTGCCGGGCTCCGACTGCTCGGGAAGGTAGCTCACCGAGACGCGGACGGTGATGTCGCGCGTCGTCGCGCTGTGCGGGAAGAAGCCTTTCACGGCGGCGATCCCTCTACGTCCCGGGCCAAGAGGTCAACTCCTTGCTCACTGGTCGACGTAGCGCTCGCGCCACGTTCTCGCGGCGTCGTGGTTCCTGAGGTCGACGCCGAAATCCGCGGCCGCCTTGAGCGGCAGCAGGACGTTGAGCCAGCCGGGGAGCATGTCCTCATAGTCCTCGTCCGGAACCTCGCTGTTGGTGAGCGTGAGATCGGTCCCGCCCGAGCCGTCCGGCGCCAGTTCGACCAGGACGCGGGTGCCGAAATAGGAAAAGGCGAAGCGCGCCGGCGCTTCCGCTTCGAGGATGCGGCAGTCGAGCTCGATGCCCACCAGGAAGCTCAAGGTGAAGCTCTCGGCGTCGCCGCGCGAGCGCTCGGCCCAGAAAAGCTCGCGCCCGGCATCGGTGGTGAGCAGCTCCCATATCCGCTCGGGTGGGGCGGCGGTGTGGAGGCGCCAGACGATCGTCTTCATGGATCAGCTCCCGATCCTCTTCAGCCGGGCGACCAGCCGCTCGCGGGCGGCGAGCACGTCCGCCTGCCGTTCGATCAGCAGGTCGCGGGCGAGGAAGTGGCCGGTGAGCCGCAAACCGTCGCCGATCTCGCTCCAGCCTGGCGTCCGCTGCCCGTCCTTCAGATAGGAAGGGAGACGCAGCAGCCGGTCCCGATATTCGCCCGCGGCGCCGGCGCTGACGGCGCGGCCGCTCTTCGGGCTGACGAAGGCGAGATCCTCGCGCGTGCCGGTCGCCGCGCATTCGCCGAGGTCGAGGCCGAAGCCGAGCTCGGAGAGCAGCAGCAGCTCGTAGCGCACCAAAGCCGCGCTCCAGCCGCGCGCGCTCGGCGCCGCCTCGATCGCGGCGAGGAGGCCGTCCAGCGCCTCGTAGATCCGCGGATAGGCCTGCCCCTCCGGCAAGGCGGCGGCCGTGAGCGCGCAGGCCCAGTCGATTCCCGCGGCGGCGAGCGCTTCGGAGAGCAGGTGGGCACGGCTGTGGACGAGCTCGACGGTGAGCTGGGCGAGCTGCTCCTCGGTGCGGGCGCGATATTCGGCCTGGACGGCGTTGCCGGGCACCAGCACCGGCCGCAGCCGCCGCGACTTGCCGCCGCGCACGAAGCCCGGCTGGACGCCGTCCGCCGGCGTCAGCGCGCGGACGATCGCGCCATGCTCGCCATGGGCGCGGATCGCGACCACGATCGCTTGCGTGAGGAGCCGCATGGCGCGGAGCCTATCAGCCGACGGCCGGGGGGGCGAGGGCCTGAAGAGCCGCCGCATCGACAGCGCGCGACGGCGGACCTATCCTGTTGCGACAAAGCCGCGGGGAGACTCCGATGACGTCCATTCGCTTCACCGCAGCGATGCTCGCGGCGCTGCTCCTCGCCGCCTGCGCGACCGCGCCCGACTCGGGCGAGCGCTACGACCTCCTGATCCGCGGCGGCACCGTCTATGACGGCAGCGGCGGCGCGCCCTATCGCGGCGACGTCGCCGTCCGCGGCGACCGCATCGCCTATGTCGGTCCTCGCGCACCCGGCTCTGCGGCGCGCGACGTCGATGCCTCCGGGCTCGCCGTCGCGCCGGGCTTCATCAACATGCTGAGCTGGGCGACCGAATCGCTGATCCAGGACCCGCGCAGCCAGAGCGACATCCGCCAGGGCGTGACGTTGGAAGTGTTCGGCGAAGGCTGGTCGGAAGGGCCGCTCAACGAGGAGATGCGCCGCAACGCCCTCGCCCGCCAGGGGATCATCCGCTATCCGATCCCCTGGACCAGCCTCGGCGGCTATCTCGACCATCTTGAGCGTCGCGGCGTCTCCACCAACATCGCGAGCTTCGTCGGCGCGGCGACCGTGCGCATCCACGTGCTCGGCGAGGGCGACGTCGATCCGAACCCGGCGCAGCTCGCCGCCATGCGCGCGCTCGTCCGGGAGGGCATGAACGAAGGCGCGATGGGCGTCGGCTCCTCCCTCATCTACGCGCCCGGCAGCTTCGCGGAAACGGACGAGCTGGTCGCTTTGGTCAGCGAGGCGGGGCGCTGCGGCGGCATGTACATCAGCCACATGCGCTCCGAGGGAGACCGCATCTTCGAGGCGCTGGACGAGCTGATCGAGATCTCCCGCCGCTCCGGCGCGCCGGCCGAGATCTACCATCTGAAGCTCGCCGGCCGCGACAATTGGGGCCGCTACGACGAGGTCGTCCGCCGCATCGAGGCGGCACGGGCGCAGGGCCTCCGGATCACGACCGACATGTACACCTATCCCGCCGGCGCGACGGGGCTCGACGCGGCGATGCCGCTCTGGGTGCAGGCGGGCGGGCTCGAGCGCTGGATCGAGCGCCTCCGCGACCCCGCCGTGCGGGCCCGCGTCGCCGCCGAGATGCAGCGGCCCGGGGAGGGCTGGGAGAATCTCTATCGCGGCGCCGGGCCGGAGCAGATGATCCTGGTCGAGTTCCGCAATCCGGCGCTCCGCAGCCTCACCGGGAAGACGCTTGCCGAGGTCGCCCGGATGCGCGGCAAGAGCCCGGAGGAGACCGCGATGGACCTCGTCGTCGAGGACAACAGCCGCGTCGGCACCGTCTACTTCCTGATGTCCGAGGACAATGTCCGCCGCCAGGTGGCGCTCCCCTGGATGAGCTTCGGATCCGATGCGGCGAGCCTCGCGCCCGAAGAGCCCTTCCTCCAGTCGAACCCCCATCCCCGCGCCTACGGCAATTTCGCGCGGCTGCTCGGCCGCTACGTCCGCGACGAGCGGGTGATCCCGCTCCAGGAAGCGGTCCGCCGCCTGACGAGTCTCCCCGCTTCCAACCTGCGCATCGCCGACCGCGGCGCGCTCCGGCCGGGGCATTTCGCCGACATCGCCGTCTTCGATCCGGCGACGATCGCCGACCGCGCCACCTTCCAAGCGCCGCATGCCTATGCGGTCGGCATGCGCCACGTCTTCGTCAACGGCACCCAGGTCCTCGCCGACGGCGAGCATACCGGCGCCACCCCCGGCCGCGTCGTGCGCGGGCCGGGCTGGAACCGCTGCGGCCCGCAGGCCGGGATCTGAAGGCGGCTCACCCGCTCGGGTGGAAGAAGTCGTAGATGCCGCGCGCCATCGCTCTGGAGATGCCTGGCGCTTTTTCGAGGTCCTCGAGCGCGGCGTTCTTCACCGCGCGCGCGGTGCCGAAGTGCATCAGCAAAGCGCGCTTGCGGCTCGGGCCGATGCCCGGAACCTCGTCGAGCGGCGAGGCCGCCATCGACTTCGACCGCTTCTGGCGATGCGCCCCGATCGCGAAGCGGTGCGCCTCGTCCCGCAGCCGCTGGAGGTAGAAGAGCACCGGCGAATTGGGCGGCAGCTGGAAATCGCGCCCGTTCGGCAGGTGCATCACCTCGCGGCCGGCATTCCGGTCCGGTCCCTTGGAGATCGCGACCACCGGCACGTCGTGGATGCCGGCATCCTCCAGCGTCTCGACGACGGCCGAGCGCTGGCCCTTGCCGCCGTCGATCAGGAGGAGGTCCGGCCAGTCGCCGCGGCTGCGGTCCGGATCCTCCTTTTCGAGCCGGGCGAAGCGGCGGGAGAGCATTTCGCGCATCATCGCGAAGTCGTCGCCCGGCGCTGTTTCCGGCCGCTTTATGTTGAACTTCCGGTAGCAATTCTTGCGGAACCCCTCCGGCCCGGCGACCACCATCGCGCCGACCGCGTTCGTCCCCATCACGTGGCTGTTGTCGTAGACCTCGATCCGCTCCGGCGGCTCGGCAAGGTCGAACAGCTCGGTGAGCGCCCGCAGCGTCTTTGCCTGGGTGCTGGTCTCGGCGAGGTGCCGGTCGAGCTCCTCCTCGGCATTGCGCTTGGCCTGCGTCACCATCCGGACATGGTCGCCGCGCTTCGGGACCCTGAGGGTCACCTTCCTATCGCCGCGCGCCGACAGCGCTTCGGAAAGCAGCTCCGCTTCCGCAACCTCCCGGTCGAGCAGCACCTGCCTGGGCGGCGGCACCTCCTCGTAGAACTGCATCAGAAAGGCGGCGAGCACCTCCTCCTCCGGCACGTCGGCGGTATGGGCGGGAAAGAAGCTGCGGTGGCCCCAATTGTTGCCGCCGCGGATGAAGAAGGCCTGGATGCACATGGTCCCGCCCTTGCAGGCGAGCGCGAAGATGTCGGCGTCGCCGAGCCCTTCCGCGGCGATCGTCTGCGTGCCCTGGATGAAGGTCAGCGCGCGCAGCCGATCGCGCAGCACGGCGGCGAGCTCGAAGTCCATCGCGTCGGCCGCCTGCTGCATCTGGCCGGCGAGCTTCTGCTGCACCTTGGTCGACTTTCCGCCGAGGAAGTCCTTCGCGTCGCCGACCAGCTCGGCATAATCCTCCTTCGTCACGCGCTCGACGCAGGGGGCCGAGCAGCGGCGGATCTGGTAGAGGAGGCAGGGCCGCTTGCGCGTCGCGAAGAAGCTGTCGGTGCAGCTCCTCAGGAGGAACAGCTTCTGGAGCGCGTTCAGCGTCCGGGTCACCGATCCGGCGCTGGCGAAGGGACCGTAATATTGGCCCTTGTGACGCCGGGCGCCGCGATGCTTCCTCACCTGCGGGAAATCGTGGTCCTCGCGCAGGAGGATGAAGGGGAAGCTTTTGTCGTCGCGCAGCAGCACGTTGTAGGGCGGCCGGTAGCGCTTGATCAGCTGCGCCTCGAGCAGCAGCGCCTCGGCCTCCGTGTTGGTGGTGACGATCTGCATCGACCGCGTCTGCGACACCATGCGCTGCAGCCGTTTCGAGAGCCGCGAGACCTGGGTGTAGTTGGTCACCCGGTTCCTCAGCGCCCGCGCCTTGCCGACATAGAGGACGTCGGCCTTGGCATCGAGCATCCGGTAGACGCCCGGCCGCACCGGCAGCGTCTTCACCACCGCGCGGATCGCCGCCACCCCCGCCTCGATGTCCGGCAGATCGCTGCCCCGGACCGTATAGGCGGACTTCTCCTCGTTGAAGCGGTCGGCGGGGCTGTCGTCGGTCACGGCGCCGATTTAGGGGCGCGGGCGGCGGCTGGCCAGCGCCTGCGTGCCGTCAGGGCCAGTCCAGACGCCGCCGCCACCCGGCCGCGAAAGCCACCAGCCAGGCCACGCCGAAAAGGAGATACTGCAGGGCCGGAATGATGAAGCCGAGGGCGATCCCGTTCAGCGAATTGCGATGCACGACGGTGAGATCATACCACGACCAGACCGTCCAGACGACGATCACCGTCTGGACGAGGAGAAACCAGGCCGCGCCGTCCGCCTCCTTCGACAGTCGCACGCAGACTGCGGCGAAGACTGCGGGGCCCGTCAACCAGGCCCATAGGAACGGCAGGCCAACGAGCCCGTACGGCTCCTCCGAGATCCCCAGATAGAGCTGAAGGGCGCCTAGTCCCGCCGCATAGACGAGAAGAAAATATTTGGCCGCGCGGACGATCGCGGTCACGCGAGCGGCCTCATTCGAGCTCGAAGCTGACGACGAGGCTCACCGCCAGCGCTTCCTCGCCGAGGACGATGTTGGTTCCCGACGCGGCGACCGAGGATTCGCGGCGGAGCATCGGCATCGGCCGGGCCGACCCGGTCTCGCTGACCGCGAGGACGCGGCGGACGCGCATGTCGAGCGAGCGGGCGTAGAGCTCGGCGCGGGCGCGGGCCGCGGCGAGCGCGCGGGTGCGGGCCTCGTCGAGCGCCGCCTCGGCGTCGGCGACCTGGAAGCTCGGTCCGTTGATCTCGTTCGCGCCGGCGGTCACCAGCGTGTCGAGGATGCGGCCGGCATTGGCGGCGTCGCGGAAGCGGACGCTGAGCCGGTGGCTCGCCGTATAGCCGATGAACTGCGGAGTGCCGTTCGGCGTGTGCCGATATTCGGCGTTGAGGTTGATCGAGCTGGTCTGGACGTCGCGCGCCTGGATGCCGGCCGCCTGCAGCGCTGCGCGCAGCCGGTCCATGCTCGCGCCGTTGGCGCGGATCGCGGCGGTGGCGGTCGGCGCCCTGCTGCTGATGCCGGCGTCGATCAGGACGGTGTCGGGGACGCGGGTCACCTCACCGCTGGCGACGACGTCGAGGCGGGTGCCGCTGATCGGCCGCACCTCGGTGGGCTGGGCGAGCGCCGGGACCGCCAGCGCAAGCGAGGCGAGGGCGATCATTGTTCGTGCAAGCATGTCGGAGGCTCCTTGTTCGTGGCTGCCGGCATGCTGCGCCTTCGGCGCGGCCGCGGCAATCCGCGGAGCCGTGGCGCTAAGACCTGCGGCCGAACCAGAGGTGATGCCGCGCCCCCTTGCGGCCGGCGGAGCGGACCGGGACTTCATCGACGGCGAAGCCGGCATCGCGCAGGCGCCGCGTGAAGCCGTGGTCGGGATGCGACGACCAGATGGCGAGGACGCCGCCGGAGCGCAGCGCCGCGCGCGCCGCGGCGAGGCCGGCGGCGGCGTAGAGCCGGTCGTTGCTCTCGATGGCGAGCCCGCCTGGGCCGTTGTCCACATCGAGCAGGACCGCGCCGAACGCGCCCGACGAGCGGGCCAGCGTCTGCGCGACGTCCTCCTCGACCACCCGCACGCGCGGATCCTCGAGGCTGCCCGCGAAGAGCGGCGCCAGCGGTCCCCGCGCCCAGCCGACCACCGCGGGCACGAGCTCGGCGACCGTCACCTCTGCGTCGCCCGGCAGCGCGGCGAGCGCCGCGCCGAGGGTGAAGCCCATGCCGAGGCCGCCGATGAGCATCGCGGGCCGCCGCCGCCCGGCGATCCTCTCGCAGGCGAGGCGGGCGAGCGCCTCCTCGGAGCCGGCGGCGCGGCTGGTCATCAGCTCGACGCTTCCGATCATGATCGCAAACTCGTCCCCGCGCCGAAACAGGCGCAGCTCCCCTCCCCCGCCCGGCATCGCCGCCGTGTCGAGGAGGATGCGCGGGATCATAGGCGCTCGGGCGGGCTCGGCTCCGCCGGCATCGTGGTGGTCAGTGCGTGCGGTCGAGGCCGGCGATGGTCTCGTCGACCATCGTCCGGTCGGCGCCGGCGTCGTGGCGCTCGCGGATCAGGCGCTCGGCGGCGGCGGCGGCGGCGTCGACCGCCTTGGCGCGCACCTCGGCGAGCGCGCTGCGCTCGGCGGCGGCGATCTTGTTCTCGGCCATCCGGGTGCGACGCTCGATCAGCGAGGCGGCGTCGGCCTCCGCCTGGGTGCGGATCGCGTCCGCTTCCGCGCGGGCGCGCTCGATCAGGGTCGCGGCCTCGGCTTCGGCGCCGGCGTGCTTCGCCTCGTATTCGGCGCGCAACGCCTCGGCCTCCTCGCGCAGGCGGCGGGCCTCGTCGAGCTGCTCGCGGATGCCTTCGATCCTGCGATCGAGGGCGCGGCCGATCGCGGCCGGCACCTTCTTCCAGATCATGATCGCGATCACGACCGCCATCGCCAGCGCCACCCAGGCGGTGGCGTTGAGGCCGAGCGCCGCCGGCTCCGCATGGGGCGGGCCGCCGTCGGCGCCCGTCCCGGCGGTGCCGTGCTCGCCGCCGGATTCCGGCATCACGCCGTGCTCGCCTTTGGTCGAAGCCTCGGTAAGATTGTGCTCGGTCGCGGGGGTCGCGTGCGGATCAGCCATTGGAAAGGGCAGCCCTGACTGCGGTCTCGGCCTCTTCGCGGGTGACATCGGACCCGGAGAGACGCCGGACCATCGCCTGCGCCGCTTCCGCCGCGACCGCCTCGATCTCGGCCATCGCCGCCGCCGCGGAAGCGCGGATGCGCCCCTCGGCCTCGGCGATCCGGCCCTCATTCTCCGTGTCCGCGGCCCTGACGCGAGTCTCGCGCTCCCGCGCCGCGGCGTCCTTGGCGGCCTGGGTCACCTTCTGCGCCTCGGCCCGGTTGCGCTCCGTCTGGAGACGGTGCGCCTCCCCGATCTCGTCGGCGCGGGCGCGGGCGCGCTCCGCCTCGGCGAGGTCCTCCGCGATGCGCCGGTCCCGCGCGTCGACCGTCGCCTCGATCTTCGGCAGCATGAAGCGGCCGACGGTGAGGTAGATGAGGCCGAAGAAGATCGCGAGCCAGAAGAACTGGGAGGCGAATATCTCGGAGATCTGGGCAATCTGAGGCATCGGGGGCTCCCGGCCAACCCTTCGCTGCTGCTAGGCGACGAAGAGCAGGATCATCGCGACGACGAACGCGAGCAGGCCGAGAAGCTCGGCGGCGGCGAAGCCGATGAACAGGCGGCCCTGCTGCGAGTCGGCCGCGGCCGGGTTGCGAAGCGCGCTCTCGAGGAACGAGCCGAAGACGTTGCCCACGCCGAGCGCGGCCATGCCGACGCCGATCGCGGCGAGACCGGCACCGAGCAGCTTTGCGGCTTCTGCGTCCATCATGATAACTCCTTTTCTAAAACCGTTGAAATCGTTGGTGAAGATCAGTGCAGATTGACCGCGTCGTTGAGATAGAGCGAGGTCAACAGGGCGAAGACATAGGCCTGGATGACGGCGACCAGCAGCTCGAGCGCGCTGATCCCGATCATCAGAACGAAGCTCGGCAGGCTGACCACCGGTGCGACCCACGCGGCGTCCGCGTTCATGCCGTTGATGACGAAGCCGGCCAGCACCTTCATCAGGATGTGGCCCGCGGTCATCGCAACGAAGAGACGCAGCGCGAGGCTGAACGGGCGAACCATGAAGGAGACGAATTCGACCGGGATCAGGATGGGGAGCATCCACCACGGCGCGCCGTGCGGCACGAACAGG
>DASWMB010000246.1:0-11159 GCA_036399955.1 Allosphingosinicella sp.
GACTGGGGCATCGCCCATGTGCGGGGAGAGACGGACGCCGACGCCGTCTTCGGCATGATCTACGCCCAGGCCGAAGACGACTTCAATCGGATCGAGACCAACTATCTCACCAATCTCGGCCGCCTCGCCGAGGCCGAGGGCGAGCGGGCGATCTGGTCGGACCTGCGCTACCGCCTGTTCCTCGATCATGACGACTTGAAGGCCCGCTACGCCGCCTCGCCCGCCTGGCTGCAGCGGCTGATGACCGCCTGGGCGGACGGCCTCAACTTCTACCTCGCCACCCACCCGCGGACGCGGCCGCGCGTTCTCACCCGCTTCGAGCCATGGATGGCGCTGAGCTTCACTGAAGGGAGCATCGGCGCCGATTTCGAGAAGGTGCCGCTGCGGCCGCTGGAAGCCTTCTACTCCGGCCGCGGCCGGGCGCTCGCCTCCGCCGCGCCAAGGGACGACGAGCCGCGCGGCTCGAACGGCATCGCCATCGCGCCGCAGATCACGCAAGGCGGCCGCGCGCTCCTCCTCATCAACCCGCACACCAGCTTCTTCTTCCGCTCCGAGCTGCAGGTGACGAGCGGCGAGGGTCTCAACGCCTATGGCGCCGCCACCTGGGGCCAGTTCTTCATCTATCAGGGCTTCAACGACCGCGTCGGCTGGATGCACACGACGAGCGGCCTCGACGTCGTCGACGAGTTCGCGGAGCGGGTGGAGGAGCAAGAGGGCCGGATCACCTATCGTCACGGCAGCGCCGAGCGGCCGGTCGAGACGCGCGCTGTCACCATCGCCTACCGCGCCGCCGACGGGTCGCTCGCCCAACGGACCTTCCAGACCTACCGGACCCATCACGGCCCGATCACCCGCGAGGAGGACGGCCGCTGGATCGCGACGGCGCTGATGCACCGCCCGATCGAGGCGCTCTCCCAATCCTGGCTGCGCACCAAGGCCCGCAACTTCGCCGAGTACGAACGGGCGCTCGAGTTCCGAGCCAACTCGTCCAACAACACGCTCTATGCGGATGCGGACGGGACGATCGCCTATCTCCACCCGCAGTTCATCCCGCGCCGCAACGACCGCTTCGACTATACCAGGCCCGTCGACGGCAGCGATCCGTCCGCGGACTGGGGCGAGCTCCACGCGCTCGCCGAAGCGCCGCGCGTCGTGAATCCGCCCAACGGCTGGGCGATGAACACCAACAACTGGCCCTATTCGGCGGCCGGGCCGAACAGCCCCCGTGCCGCCGACTTCCCGCGCTACATGGACACGTTCGGCGAGAATCCGCGCGGCCGCCACGCCTTGATGCTCCTCCAGGGCAGCAGCGGCTGGACCCTCGAGCGCCTGCAGGCGGCGGCCTATGACAGCTACCAGCCGGCCTTCGCGACCATGATCCCGACGCTGGTCGCCGCCTTCGACCGGCAGGGGCGCGGCCGGCCGGCCCCGTCCAACATGGCGCGGTCGATCGATCTGCTGCGCTCCTGGGACTATCGCTGGGGCGTCGAGTCGGTGCCGACCTCGATCGCCGTCTTCTGGGCGGAGGCGCTCACCGAAGCCGTACCCGCGGCGCAGCGGCCGCCGCGCAACCAGCTTCCCGAATTCCTCGCCGAACGCACCACCGACCAGCAGAAGGTCGCGGCGCTCCGCACCGCGCTCGACCGGCTCGAGGCGGATTTCGGCCGCTGGCAGGTCCCCTGGGGCGAGATCAACCGCTTCCAGCGCCGAACCGGCGATATCGTCCAGACCTTCTCCGACGCCGCGCCGAGCGTCCCGGTCGGCTTCACCGGCGGCACCTGGGGCTCGCTCGCCTCGTTCGGCGCCCGCGCATATCCCGGAACGAAGCGCTGGTACGGCACGTCGGGCAACAGCTTCGTCGCCATCGTCGAGTTCGGCCCCCGCGTCCGCGCCCGCGCCGTCTCGGCCGGCGGCGAGAGCGGCGACCCGCGCTCCCCCCATTTCAACGACCAGGCCGAGCGCTACGCCACGGGCGACCTGCGCGAGGTCTATTTCTACCCCGACCAGCTCCGCGGCCACACCGAGCGGACCTACCGGCCGGGCGAGACCGGGGCGCGGCCGGCGCGATAGCCGCCCAAAGTTGATGAAGTTGCTCTGAATCGCGCGAGAAAACCCTTTGTTTTCAGTGGCGCCGCGAAGCGCCCAGAGGCAGAGGAGAAACAAGACAAAGGCGAGTCGCATCGGCCGAGCAAACCTGCGAAATTCCTACATTGCAAGAGCCGCCAACCGCACCGGTAAAAATAGTTCGCTGCGTGTTGGTGCTCCCGCAGGCCACGTCACCGGCGAACTGTCCGATATCGAACTGTCCGCTGTCCGCTCCCGAACAGCCTGAAGGTGGTGCCGCCGCGGTCCCGCTGGACGCCGGCTGGCGCGGATATTGCAGCGGTCCCCACATGATCCGCGCGCCGGACGCGCATAAGCAGAGGGACGAGAGATGATCGAACCGCTCGCAGCCACCCCCTCTCTGGGCCACCGCCTCACGCTCGCCGTCGTGGCCGCATTGTCCGGCCTGCTGGTGCTCGCCTCGCCCGCCGCGACGGCTTCAGCCGCGCAGGAGCGCGCGGACCGGATGTCCTACGTCCTGCTCTCGCCCGGCGGAACGAGTGCAACGATGAGCGGCTCGACGGACGATATGCGTCGCGCCCGCTCGCTGAGGAACGGCCAGGAGGGGCTGCTCTACGTCCGCCGCGGCGGCGCGGCCTGGGTGATCCGCGACGCGGAGACGCTTCGGCGGGCGCAGGCGCTGTTCGCCTCGCAGCAGGCGCTCGGGGCGCAGCAGGGCGAGCTCGGATCGCGCCAGGCCGCGCTCGGCCAGCGCCAGGCGGCGCTCGGTGCGGAGCAGGGCCGGCTGGGCCGGCAGCTCGCCGGCGCGTCGCCGCGCCGCTCGGAGGAGCTCAGCCGGCAGCAGGAAGAGCTGGGGCGGCGGCAGGAGGCGCTCGGCGAGCAGCAGGAGGCGCTCGGACGGCGGCAGGAGGCGCTCGGCCGGGAGCAGGAGCGCCTGGGCCGCGAGGCGGAAGCAGGCATGCGCTCGCTCGTCGCCGACGCCATCCGCCGCGGCGTGGCTCAGCCCGTCGACTGAGCGGTGTCGGGAGCCGTCGGACCAGATCACGTCGTCCCGGCGCAGGCCGGGACCTCCGCGGGTGAAGAGTGGAAGCGCTGATGGAGCGCTCCGCTTTCGCCTGAGTCTTTCACCCGCCGGGATCCCGGCCTTCGCCGGGATGACGGTCCTGGGCCGCAGCCCTAGCGGCCGCCTCAGCCCTGTTCGCCGATCGAAGCCATGTCGATGACGAAGCGGTATTTGACGTCGCTTTTCAGCATCCGCTCGTAAGCCTCGTCGACCTGCTGGATCCGAACCGGCTCGATGTCGGAGACGATGCCGCGCTCGGCGCAGAAATCGAGCATCTCCTGCGTCTCGGCGATGCCGCCGATCAGCGAGCCGCCCAACGTGCGCCGCTTCATGATCAGCGCCGCCGCGGAAGGCGAAGGGTGCGGCTCGGCGGGGACTCCGACCAGCGTCATCGCGCCGTCGCGCTTCAGGAGGATCAGGAAAGCGTCGAGATTGTGCGGCGCGGCCACGGTGTTGAGGATGAAGTCGAAGCTCTCGCGCTGCGCCTTCATCTGCGCCTTGTCGCCCGAGACGACGACCTCGTGGGCGCCGAGCGCCTTCGCGTCCTCGACCTTGGACGGCGAGGTGGTGAAGGCGACGACATGGGCGCCGAGCGCGCGGGCGAGCTTGACGCCCATATGGCCGAGGCCGCCGATGCCGACGATTCCGACCTTCGAGCCTTCGCCGACCTTCCAGTGGCGCAGCGGCGACCAGGTGGTGATGCCGGCGCAGAGCAGCGGCGCGACGGCGGCGAGCTGCTCGCGCGCGTGGTTCACCTTGAGGACGAACTCCTCGCGGACGACGATCCGGTCGGAATAGCCGCCATAGGTGTTGTCGCCAGTGTCCTGGGTCGGCCCGTTATAGGTGCCGGTCATGCCCTTCTCGCAATATTGCTCGAGGCCCTCCTTGCAGGCGCTGCAGCTGAGGCAGGAGTCGACCATGCAGCCGACGCCGACCAGGTCGCCGGCGGCGAACTTCGTCACCGCGGAACCAACCTCCGTCACCTCGCCGACGATCTCGTGACCGGGGACGCAGGGGTAGCGCGTGCCGCCCCATTCGCCGCGGGCGGTGTGGAGGTCCGAATGGCAGATGCCGCAATGGAGGATCGAGACGACGATGTCGTTCGGGTTCGGCTCGCGCCGCTCGAACGAGAAGGGGGCGAAGCGGTCCTCGGGCGAATGGACCGCATAAGCGCGGGCTGCGGGCATGGTGGGCTCCTCGGGGTCGGTGTCGGCGCCGCCTTAGAGCCGCTCGAGCGCCGGGAGCAACTCCTCGAAGCGGTCGATCACCGCGTCCGCGCCGAGCCGGTCCACCGGCCGGTCGGAAAAGCCGAAGCTCACCGCCACGAACGGCACGCCCGCCGCGCGGGCGGTGTCGGCGTCGGTGATCGAATCGCCGACGAAGGCCGCCGGGCCGCCGCCGGCGCGGGCGATCGCCTCGAGGAGCGGCGCCGGGTCGGGCTTGCGGACGGTGAGCGTGTCGCCGCCGATCAGCGAATCGAAGCGCGCGGACCACCCGAGCGCGTCCAGCAGCAGCCGGGTCAGCCGCTCCGGCTTGTTGGTGCACAAAGCGAGCTTGACGCCGGCCGCGGCGAGCGCGTCCATCGCCTGTTCGGCTTCCGGATAGCAGGCGGTGCCGTTGCAGATGTTGGCGGCGTAATAGTCGATGAAGATGGGGAAGCCGCGGTCGACCAGCGCCTCGTCCGCGCCGCCGCTTGCCGCGAGGCCCTTGCGCAAAAGCGCGCGGGCGCCCTGGCCAACGAGCTTGTAGACGGACGCCGGATCGACCTCCCGGCGGCCGAGCGCGGCGAGGGCGTGGTTGAGCGCGGCGGCAAGGTCCGGCGCGGTGTCGGCGAGGGTGCCGTCGAGGTCGAACGCCACCGTCCTGAATCTGAAGCGGTCCATCGGGCGGCGCGTCTGGGGCGGCGCTATGGAAATGGCAAGGGGCGCCCGCTAAGGGGGCCGGCATGACCACCGCCCGACCGCTCGCCGCCATCATCCTTGCCGCCGGCAAGGGGACGCGGATGAAGTCCGATCTCCACAAGGTGCTGCACCCGATCGCGGGCCGGCCGATGCTCGAGCATCTCATCGCGAGCGTCGAGGCGGTGGGGGCTCAGAAGGTCGTCGTGGTGGTCGGGAGCGGCCGCGAGCAGGTCGAGCCGCTGGTGGCAAAGCATGGCGGCACGGTCGTCGTGCAGGAGCCGCAGCTCGGCACCGCCCATGCCGTGCAGCAGGCGGAAGCGGCGCTTTCCGGCTTCGAGGGTGACGTGCTCATCCTTTACGGCGACGTTCCCTTCGTCAGCGCCGCGACGATGGAGCGGATGCGGGAGCGCCTCGCAGCCGAGGACTCGCCGGCGACGGTCGTCGTCGCCTTCCGGCCCGACGATGCGAGGCATTACGGCCGCATCCTTGCGGGCCCGGACGGGACGATCGAGAAGATGGTCGAATATAGGGATGCGAGCGAGGAGGAGCGGGCGGTCGACCTGTGCAACTCCGGGCTGATGGCGGCGCGTGCGGCCGATCTCTGGCCGCTCCTCGCGCGCGTCGGCAACGACAATGCGGCGGGCGAATATTATCTCCCCGATATCGTCATGCTCGCCGCCGCGGACGGGCGCCGCTCGGCCGCGATCGAGGTGCCGGCCGCCGAGGTCGAAGGGATCAACAGCCGCGCCGAGCTCGCCCTCCTCGAAGCGGCATGGCAGCAGGCGCGGCGCGAGCGGGCGATGACGGAAGGGGCGACGCTGACCGCGCCGGAGACGGTCTGGTTCAGCTACGACACCGAGATCGGCCGCGACGTCACGATCGAGCCGAACGTCTTCTTCGGCCCCGGGGTGCGGATCGCCGACCGGGTCACCATTCGCGCCTTCAGCCATATCGAGGGCGCGACGGTCGAGAGCGGCGCCGAGATCGGGCCCTATGCGCGCCTCAGGCCCGGCGCCGAGATCGGCGAGAAGGCGAAGGTCGGCAATTTCGTCGAGGTGAAGAAGGCGAGGCTCGGCCGCGGCGCCAAGGCCAATCACCTGGCCTATCTCGGCGACGCGGAGATCGGCGCCGGCGCGAACATCGGCGCGGGGACGATCACCTGCAATTATGACGGCTTCCTCAAATATCCGACCAGGATCGGCGAGGGGGCGTTCATCGGCTCTAACAGCGCTCTGGTGGCGCCGGTGACGATCGGCGCCGGCGCGATCGTCGGCGCCGGATCGGTGGTGACCCGCGACGTCGCCGCCGATGCGCTCGCGGTCGCGCGCGGGGAGCAGAAGGAACGGCCGGGCTGGGCGGCGCGCTTCCGGAGCGTTATGGCCGAGAAGAAAAAGAATCAGGGAAAGTAACGCGTTATGTGCGGCATCATTGGAATCCTCGGCCAGGACGAAGTCAGCGACCGGCTGATGCAGGGGCTGCGCAGGCTCGAATATCGCGGCTACGATTCGGCGGGCATCTGCACGATCGTCGAGGGCGGCCTGGAGCGGCGCCGCGCCGAGGGCAAGCTCGACAATCTCGCGCGGGTTCTCGGGGACGAGCCGCTGCACGGCACCGCGGGGATCGCCCACCCGCGCTGGGCGACGCACGGCGCGCCGACGCTCGGCAACGCCCATCCGCACATCGTCGACGGCGTCGCTCTGGTCCACAACGGCATCATCGAGAATTTCCGGCCGCTGCGCGAAGAGATGCAGGCGGCCGGGCGGGTCTTCCAGTCCGAGACCGATTCCGAGGTCGTCGCCCATCTCGTCGACCATGAGCTGAAGCAGGGCAGGCACCCGCGCGAGGCCGTCGCCGCAGTGCTGCCGCGTCTCCACGGCGCCTTTGCGATCACCATCCTGTTCCGCGACTGGCCGGACCTTCTGATCGGCGCCCGCATGGGCGCGCCGCTCACCGTCGGCTATGGCGAGGGCGAGACCTATCTCGGCTCCGACGCGCTCGCGCTCGCCGGGCTCACCCAGCGCATCGCCTATCTCGACGAGGGCGATTGGGCGGTCGTCACGCGCGACGGCGCGACGATCTTCAACCGCGACAATGAGGAGGTGCAGCGGCCGGTCGTCCTGTCCGGCGCCTCGGCGGCGGCGGTCGAGAAGGGCAACCATCGCCATTACATGCAGAAGGAGATCTTCGAGCAGCCTCTGGTCGTCGCCCAGACGCTGCAATCCTATCTCCGGCCCTACGAGCAGCAGGTCGCGCTGCCGGACATGGACTTCTCCTTCGCCGACATCCGCAGGATCGCGATCGTCGCCTGCGGGACGAGCTATTATGCCGGCATGGTCGCGAAATACTGGCTGGAGAAATGGGCACGAGTCCCCGTCGAACTCGATATCGCCTCCGAGTTCCGCTACCGCGAGCCGGTGCTGGAGGAGGGCGGGCTCGCCCTCTTCATCTCCCAGTCCGGCGAGACGGCGGACACGCTCGCGGCGCTGCGCCACGCGCGCGAGCAGGGCCAGAAGATCGCCGTCGTCGTCAACGTGCCGACCAGCTCAATGGCGCGCGAGGCGGACCTGCTCCTCCCCACCCGCGCCGGTCCGGAGATCGGCGTCGCTTCGACCAAGGCCTTCACCTGCCAGCTCTCCGTCCTCGCCGCCCTCGCCGCCAAGGTCGCGCGCGACAAGGGACGGCTCAGCACGGAAGAGGAGCGCGAGATCGTCGAGCATCTCTCCGAAGCGCCGGCGGCGATGAACGCCGCGCTCGACCATGACGCCGAGATCGAGGCGATGGCGCCGCTCATCGCGCGCGCCCGCGACGTCCTCTATCTCGGCCGCGGCACCGACTATCCGATGGCGATGGAAGGGGCGCTGAAGCTGAAGGAGATCAGCTACATCCACGCCGAGGGCTATGCCGCCGGAGAGATGAAGCACGGGCCGATCGCTTTGATCGACGAGCATGTGCCGGTGATCGTGCTCGCCCCCTCGGGGCCGCTGTTCGAGAAGACCGTCTCGAACATGCAGGAGGTCCAGGCGCGCGGCGGCAAGGTGGTGCTGATCTCCGACGCAGAAGGGATCGCGGCCTCGGCCGATGCGCGGCTGCTCGCCACGATCGAGATGCCGAAGGTCCACCCGCTGATCGCGCCGCTCGTCTATGCGATCCCGGTGCAGCTCCTCGCCTACCATGTCGCGGTCTGCAAAGGTACCGACGTCGACCAGCCGCGCAACCTCGCCAAGAGCGTGACCGTGGAGTGAGACCGGGCGAAATTGCGCTCCGTGGAAAATATCTATGGTTGATCAAGTGTTTACCATCTTTTTCTGCAACTGATTCAAGTGCTCGCCGGTTCTGCCGGCATGCCGCACTTCTTCTTCCATCTTCAGCAGGGAAAGGCCCGGGTCGAGGACCGGCGCGGTGTCAGCCTGCCGGATGCGGAAGCGGCCTGGTACCAGGCCTATCGAAGCGCGCGCGATCTCCTCGCTGCCGGCGGACGCGACCGTCGGCAGTGGGGAGCCCACAGCCTCGAAGTCGTCGACGAGCGCGGCGGCCATGTCTGGACGGTACCGCTGACGGAGATCGCCGAGCTTGTCCTTTGAGGCCGCGCGATGCGCGTGCAGCCATTCTGCCCGCGGAACGTTTGCCGCAGATGCCCCATCTCGCTCGACGCGCCCTCGCCGGCGCCGCTCTCATCTCCTCTCTCGCGCTCACCGCCTGCGGGGAGGATGAGCCAAAGCCCGACCCAGCAGTGATCGACCAGCATCTCAACAAGCTCATCCGCGACGACGAGGCCAACAAGAACCGCCTGCGCGAAGAGGCCCGCGACCGCGAGGACCTGCGCGAACACGAAATGAAGCAGCGCGAGGCGAATTACGCCGCCGACGACGCGTCTGTCGAGCGCAACGCCGTGGTCAATACCGCCGACTGATCAGCCGCCGGCATGCTCCGGCTTGCCCTTGCGCTTCGTAGAGGCGAGCTCCTCGAGCTGCTTCTCGCTCATCGACTCGGCCATTCCCTTCGACGCGCCCTTGAGCTGTGACTTGGGCGTGTCGCCGCGCTTGGCGGAAAGGGCGGCACCGGCGGCCTTCTGCTGCGCCTTGGACTTTGCAGGCATTCCAGCACTCCTCGTTGACGCGATGGAAACACGCGGCGTGGCAGAGATATCCCGCTGCGGGATGGGGATTGGATGCGAAGGCTCTTGAAGATCGCAGGCGCGGCGGCGTTTCTGCTCGCGGGAACGGCGGCGGCAGCGCAGCCCTGGCCGGCCGGCGAGGCGTTGCTCGAAGAGGCCCGCCGCGAGATCGGCGCGCCGGGCATTGCGGCCGCGATCTGGCATGACGGCCGGATCGTCGCGGAGATCTCTGCGGGGGAGAGGGCGCTGGGCTCCGGCATCCCGGTGCGGCCATCGGACCAGTTCCACATCGGCTCGATCACCAAGCCGCTGACCGCGACCCTCGCCGCCCGACTGGTCGAGCGCGGGATGATCTCCTGGAACGACACGATCGAGGCACGACTGGGCCCCTCGATCGGAATCGGAGAGGCTTATCGCCGCGTGACGCTGCGCGAGCTTCTCTCCCATCGCGCCGGGCTGTCGCCGTCCGCGCATCCCGGGGAAGCGGCGCGGCTCAGGGCGGTGGGCCGCTCCGGGGACCAGCATCTCGCCGTGGCCGAGCTGATGCTTTCGCTGGCGCCGGTGCGGGAGCCGGGGCGGGATTATCTCTATTCGAACTTCTCCTACGTGGTCGCGGCGGCGATGCTCGAGCAGGCGACCGGCCGCGACTATCAGGACCTGCTGCGCGAGGAGGTGCTGGCGCCGCTCGGCCTTGCCAGCGCAGGGTTCGGAGCGCCGGGAAGCGGCGCTGCGCTCGACGCGCCGCGCGGCCATTTCTTCGACGGCCGGCGGCTGAGCGCTCCGGTTCCGCCGGACAGCCCCTATGCGGACAATTTGCCCTTTCTCCGGCCGGCCGGCGGGCTCCACATGAGCATGGCGGATCTCGCGCGCTTCGGCGGCGACCAGATCCTCGGCGGCCGCGGGCGCGGGCTCCTGCTCAGCCGCGCGGGCTACCGGCTGCTGCGCCAGCCCCTCTCCGATCGGTACGCCACCGGCTGGGGCATCGGAGATGGCGGCGAGCTCCACCACGACGGGACCAACCGCCGCTGGTTCGCGCTGCTGAGGGTGCTGCCGTCGGAGCGGCTGGCGATCGCCATCGCAGCCAATGCGGCGGGCGACGAGGAGCGGACGCGCCGCCTCGTCTGGGCGCTCGGCGAGCGCCTCGCCGACGCGTACCGCTAAACCCGGCCGGTCACTGTTCGATCCGGAACGCGATGCCCTGGCGGGCGACGGCGCACGGCCTGCCATCGACCTCGACGGCCGGGACGAACCGCATCCGCGCCGCAATCCCCTCGCCGCCGCGATTGAAGACGAAGGGCGGGTAAGCGAGGATCGTACGGTGCGTCGCCCGCCCTTCGCCGTCGACGAGCGACTCGACGGTGACATAGCCCTCGAAGCCCCATTCCATCGCCGAGCGGGGGAAATCGGCCGACGAGATCGAGACCGGGAGGCGCGTCACGCTGATCCTGCAGCGCGGCGAGCCCGACGTGATGGCGGCCAGCGCGGCGGCGGCAGCGGCCCTGTTGCCGCGCGCGCTTTCGATGGCGGCGGTGAGATCGAGCAAGGCGAGATTCAGCGGGTGGGTCGGCCCGACCAGGGCACGCGCCTGCGCTGCCACCGCCGTCGCCTCCGGCCACTCCCGTTCGCGATAGTGGAGGCTGGCCAGCGTGAAGCGCAGGAGCGCGCCCGCGACGGGATCGGCCGTGACGGCCGGATGAGCGATCATCCGCCGATAGTCGCCGGCATCGGCCCCGTTGCCGCCGCCAGCTTCGTCTTGCGCCGCGATGGTCCGGCCGGCGATCATGGCGAGGTAGGAGGAGGGGACGCGGGCCGCGGAGGCGATTTCGAGCGCGCGGCGCAAATGGGCGATACGCTGCGCGTCGCGCAGCTCGCCGCTCCGGGCGAGGCGGAGCAGCGGGACGAGGAGCTGCGGTGCGCTGCGGCCGTGGCGGGCTTCGGCGGCCGCGAGGTCGGCGCGGAGTTGCGCGACCGCCTGGCCGCGCTCGGGCTCGAGCTCGAGCGCTATGCCGCGCTCCGT